>JBIIGO010000032.1:0-10254 GCA_044236405.1 Aurantimicrobium sp. | reverse complement strand
TCACGGATGAACATCTTGCGTTGGCAGAAAAGGCTATTTCGGTGCCCATTTATGGGGATGCAGAGTCTATGAATTTAGCAACCGCTGCTGCCGTGTGTATTTACGAGAGTGCATTTGCGCATCACGCAATCTAGTGAATAGTCATACATTTGGTATACTAAATGTATGACTATTGATGTTGTTTCTCACGTTCGTCTCCAAGACAGTGCACCCACGACAATCAAGTTGTCAAAAGCTACTCGCGACAGATTGAAGAAGAGCGCTGCCCGCCACAGTCTCTCCATAGAAGAACATCTGAACTTTCTTGAAGATCTTCATGATCGTGAACAGCGCTGGGATGCCATGCGCGATGTGTTATCACGAATGAGCGCTGAGGAATGGGCCGAGTATAAAGAAGAGGCTTCCTCTATCTCGGGCTCATCAGAGACCGGTCTCGATAATGACTCCTGGTAAACCATTGATGCCCGGGATGATTGTGTGGGCTGATCTTTCTCCGACTCAAGGCCGCGAACAAAGCGGGAGAAGTCCTGTCCTGATTGTCTCCTCGGACCACTATCTGTCGGTCATCGACACGATGGCTATTGTTGTGCCACTGACCAAAAAAGATCGCGGATGGCCAAATCACATCAAATCTGCAGGACCAACCGGCCTCACGGTTGATTCGTGGGTGATGACAGAGCAGATTCGAACGATTTCCAGAGATCGTATTTTTGACATTAGTGGTGCGGTTTCACCTCTTTGTTTGAAGCAGGTACGCATCTGGCTGGGAGATTTTTTGGGTTCGGTGCTGGTCTAAGAATTCTTGAGCTACGACCCGTCCTGAAAATGAATGCCCCGAACTCCAACTAAACTTGGGTACTGTGTCCGCACCTAAAGAAATCACCGAAAAAGCCTTAGCTCAGGCTGTCACAGACGCCCTCGAAGCAATTAAAGCTGCCAAAGATTCTGCTGAGCTCAAAGCAGTTCGGTCTTCTTTTGTCGGTGAGGCTTCTGTTTTAGCCCAGCTCAATGCCTTGTTGAAGGATGTTCCTGCAGATAAAAAGGCTGAACTGGGCAAAATTGTTGGACAAGCCAGAGGGCAGGTCAATCAGGCATATTCTGCCCGCGAAGCCGACATGGTTCGCGAAGAAGAAGCCCTCACCTTGCAAGCCGAAAAAGTTGATGTCACAGCAGCTACCTTTAGGTGGAGCGCAGGTGCTCGTCACCCCTTGATGCTGCTTCAAGAAAGCATTTGTGATGCATTTGTTGGAATGGGCTGGGAAATAGCCGAAGGACCTGAGCTCGAAGGTGAGTGGTTCAACTTTGACGCGCTGAACTTTGATGCTGACCACCCTGCCAGAGCAATGCAAGATACGTTCTTTGTCGACCCCGTTGATTCGCATCTCGTGCTTCGTACACACACCTCGCCTGTTCAGGTGCGATCCATGCTTGAACGTGAGATTCCTATTTATGTGCTCGCTCCTGGTCGGGTCTATCGCACCGATGAGCTAGATGCCACCCACACACCTGTGTTTACCCAGGTTGAAGGCTTGGCCATCGATAAGGGTCTCACCATGGCTCATCTTCGCGGGACACTCGAACATGCCGCTCGATTGATGTTTGGTGACGGCGCCAAGATCCGGTTGCGCCCAAACTTCTTCCCCTTTACGGAGCCCTCTGCGGAGCTTGATGTGTGGCACCCCACGTTCCCCGGTGGTGCGCGCTGGATTGAATGGGGTGGCTGCGGCATGGTTAACCCCAACGTGCTCCGCTCAGCTGGCATTGATCCCGAAGAATATTCCGGTTTTGCTTTTGGTGTCGGCGTTGAAAGAACTCTCATGTTCCGTAATGACGTGAGTGATATGCACGACATGGTTGAAGGCGATGTTCGGTTTAGCCAACAGTTCGGCATGGTGGTCTAATGCGCGTTCCCTTGAGCTGGCTAGCAGAATACGTTGATCTCCCAGCAGATGTCACCCCCGAACAGGTTCATGCTGCGCTGGTCAAAGTAGGTTTTGAAGAAGAAGATCTGCATGGATTTGAGGTCACTGGTCCAGTTGTTGTCGGTGAAGTTCTCGAGTTTGTTGACGAAGAACAAAGTAACGGCAAAACCATTCGCTGGTGCCAGGTTCGAGTTGCCCCGGATGGGCAGAAAGCCGCCGATGGCGGCGATGCCATCCATGGCATTGTCTGTGGTGCACACAACTTTGTAGAGGGTGACAAAGTGGTCGTGACCCTGCCAGGGTCCGTTCTTCCTGGCCCGTTTCCGATTGCCGCACGCAAAACCTACGGCCACGTTTCTGACGGCATGATGGCCTCGGCCAAAGAACTAGGGCTGGGCGAAGGCCACGATGGCATTATTCGTCTGGCCGAAATGGGACTTGACCCCGAGGTGGGTACCGACGCGATTGAGCTTTTGGGGCTAGCAGAATCCGCTGTTGAGATTAATGTCACGCCTGATCGTGGTTATGCCTTCTCCATCCGCGGTGTTGCCAGAGAATATGCACATGCCACAGGGTCACCTTTTAGAGACCCTGCATACGAAGTCATCTCGCGAGATGGCGTCCAGGTTGCCACTGAATTTGGCACCACCTTCCCGGTTTCGGTTAAGGATTCGGCGCCCATTCGGGGACGAAGCGGGTGCAGCGTTTTTGCCACCCGTATTGTTCGCGGTATTGATGCAACTAAGCCAACACCGGCTTGGATGGTCTCCCGGTTGAAGCTTGCAGGAATTCGTTCTATTTCTTTACCCGTCGATATTTCGAACTATGTGATGTTAGAACTGGGACAGCCCAACCACGCCTACGATCTGGATACCCTCTCTGGCGAAATTGTTGTTACCCGCGCCAAGCAGGGGGAGAAGTTCACCACCTTGGACGATGTGGAACGAACCCTCCACTTAGAAGACCTCCTCATCACCAGCGGCGGAAAAACCATTGGGTTAGCTGGTGTGATGGGCGGCCAGGCAACTGAGATCACAGATTCCACAACGAATGTACTCATCGAAGCGGCAAACTTTGACCCTGTTTCTATTGCTCGTTCGGCCCGTCGACACAAACTTCCCTCGGAAGCCTCCAAACGCTTTGAACGTGGGGTAGACCCCAAGGTTGCAGCTGTCGCTGCCGCACGTGTTGCGCAACTGCTTGTTGAATACGCCGGTGGGCAGATCGTGGATGAAGGATCCTTCTTCTCGACACATCCGTTACCTGAAGCAATTGTTCTCCCTGAGGGTTTTGTCTCTGGCCTGATTGGGCTGGACTACACCCACGATCAGATCACTGGATCATTGAGCGTTATTGGCTGTGAAGTGAGCGCTGTAGACGGCGGCCTCTCCGTCATTCCTCCCACGTGGAGGCCAGATCTCACTGACAAGTGGACACTGGCGGAGGAAGTGGCTCGTATCGTCGGATACCATCTCATTCCTTCAGAACTTCCTGTTGCCCCTCCTGGTCGCGGATACACCATCGCCCAACAGGTGCGCCGCCGTGTCTCTGATGCGCTTGCAGCCACCGGTCACACCGAAGTATTGAGTTATCCCTTCTTCGACGAAGCAACAAACAACCTGTATGGCTCAGCAACACAGGAGAGTATTCCTCAGGTTCGTTTAGCAAACGCATTGGATTCAGAACAAGGCTGGATGCGCACCTCCCTGATTCCAGGTCTTATTGCCACTGCTGCCAGGAACCGTTCTCGGGGGCTGACTGATCTTGCGTTGTTTGAAACAGGACTGGTCTTTTTGCCTGAACTTGGCAAAAAGTACGGTCAAGACATTGTTGCCGCAGGTAACCGACCCGATGAGAAGACTCTCACCGCCCTCTATAACGGCGTTCCACCGCAGCCTCGTTATATCTCAGGTCTTCTCACCGGTGATGCGCTCACCAAGCAGCCAGGACAAAAAGCAGTTGCATACAGCTGGGAAGATGCGCTGACCGCTGTTCAGCAGATCTCTTTAGGTGCCGGTGTCTCTATCGGCATTCAGCAAGGTGCGCACAAAGCTTTCCATCCTGGTCGCACAGCAGAGCTCCTGCTCGACGGCACCGTCATTGGGTACGCCGGGGAGCTCCTTCCTGCGCTCGCTGAAGCAGCACACTTACCCAGAACCGTCGCCGTGTTTGAACTCAACCTCGATGCTTTGTGTGACGCGGCCGGAATCCCTCACACTGCGCACCTCATTGGCACCATGCCTGCCGCAACGCAGGACGTTTCTTTAGTTGTTCACGACACCATCACCGTCGCCCAGTTACACGATGCGCTGGTGGAGGGTGCCGGTCAACTGTTGGAAGAGGCAACGTTAGTTGATGTCTATCAGGGCACAGGTATTCCCGAAGAACATAAATCTGTGACCTTTGCTCTTCGATTTAGGGCACCAGATCGCACACTAACTCAAGCTGAAGCAACCGAGGCTAAAGAAGCAGGCGTTGCCGTAGCAGCCACGATGTATAAAGCAACTATTAGGGAATAACCTCAGTTGAATCTCTTTTTTGGTGAGCACCCGAGTAAATGGAACATTGCACTTTCCTTATTGACCGGATTGATTCTTGCCGGGGTTGCCGTCATTCTTCAACAGCCCTTGGCCTGGAATGGCATTGTTACCGCAGTCTTAGCTGCGGATATTGGAGCAGGACTGATAAGTAATGCCAGTAAAGAAACAAACGATGTATGGAAAAATGAATCGAGATCACGTCAATGGGTGTTTGTGATCTTCCATCTCACTGTGTATCCGGCGGCAATCATTCTTCTTTCGCAGTCTGCAGTTGTCACGATTCTTTTGGTTGGGTTACTTCTTGTAAAAACAGGGTTGTTCTATTCGCGAGTCATGAGTACTGCACGCTAAGGGCCCACTCAACGACCGAATAAATCCTAAAGTTCAAGCCTGGGTTGAAGGTTTAGGTAGAGTTATCACATGACCTTTACAGTCGCGATTGCTGGCGCCAGTGGATATGCCGGCGGGGAGCTCCTGCGCCTGTGTGCGTCACACCCAGAACTCACTGTCACCACGGTCACAGCATTTACTTCTGCAGGCTCCAGGCTTATTGATGTCCAACCACATCTGCGCTCTTACCCAGACCTTGTTCTCACAGAGACAACCGCAGAGAACTTGGCTGGTCACGACATTGTGTTTTTGGCATTACCCCATGGCCAATCCGCATCACTGGCGGCTCAGCTTTCTGCATCCTCCCTTGTTGTTGATTGTGGGGCAGATCACCGCTTGGAAGATGCTGACGATTGGAATGCCTTTTATGGGGGAGACTACTCGCCTGCATGGACCTATGGCATTCCTGAACTCCCGTTAGAGCAGTGCAGTCAACGTGATTATCTTTCCGGAACAAAACGTATTGCCGCTCCTGGATGTAATGCGTCCGCGGTTTCTTTGGCCATTGCTCCAGGAATTAAAGCGGGCCTCATTGATGCCATTGATATTGTTTCGGTGCTCAGTGTGGGGACATCTGGGGCAGGTAAAGCGCTCAAGACTGAGCTTCTTGCTAGCGAAATCATGGGCTCGGCCTCGGCATATGCCGTTGGCGGCATACATCGCCATACCCCAGAAATCATTCAGAATCTGCGTAAAGCAGGGGCAGATCACGCCACGGTGTCGATGACTCCGGTGTTGGTGCCGATGGTTCGAGGAATATTGGCCACGACCACCGCGCGGGTTAAACCGGGGGTCACTCTCGAACAGCTTCATCAGGCATGGTCGGATACCTACGCAAGTGAAACATTTGTGCAGGTATTGCCCTTGGGGCAGTTTCCATCCACGCAGGACACCCTCGGAGTGAACACTTGCCTGATGGGTCTTGCTCTCGATGAGAAAGCAGGACGGGTTGTTGTGGTCTCAGCACTCGATAACCTCACTAAGGGCACAGCAGGGGCCGCTATTCAATCGGTCAATATTGCGTTGGGGCTACCTGAGGGCTTGGGTCTTTCGATTGATGGGGTAGCACCATGAGTGTGACCGCAGCTGCCGGATTTTCTGCCGCAGGAGTAGCCTGTGGTCTCAAGTCAACAGGGAAGAAAGATCTTGCGCTGGTTCAGAACCTCGGCCCTCTGAAGAGCGTGGCTTCAGTCTTTACTACTAACCGGTGCAAAGCAAACCCTATTTTGTGGAGCCAGCAAGTCATGGCAGATCCTGTCGTCGAAGCCATCGTCCTCAACTCCGGGGGAGCAAACTGCTACACCGGAGCGAGGGGCTTCCAAACAACCCATGCCACGGCTGAAGCAGTTGCCGAACGCTTAGGTGTCTCTGCCGGGGATGTGCTGGTGTGCTCCACCGGCCTTATTGGTGAGCAGCTTGATCTTGACAAGCTCACCACGGGCGTGTGGGATGCGTCCTTGATGGTGCTCTCTGACGAAGGTGTTATGGAACAAGCAGGTCTTGATGCTGCCCACGCCATTATGACCACAGACTCTATCCCGAAGCTCTCTGTCGTTACTGGCGCTGGCTACACGATCGGAGGGATGGCAAAAGGTGCAGGAATGCTCGCTCCAGGCCTTGCCACAATGCTGGTGGTCATCACTACCGATGCTGTCCTCAGCAGCGAACAACTTGATTACTCACTGCGTGAGGCAACACGAGTGACCTTTGACCGGCTTGATTCTGATGGGTGTATGTCCACCAACGATCAAGTCACCCTCATGGCATCAGGAGCATCGGGGAAAGAGCCTGATCAGGATGAATTTACCTCACGGCTTAGTGAACTCTGTCGGGATTTGGCTCAGCAACTCCAAGCAGATGCTGAAGGAGCCAGCCACAACATCAACATCACCGTCACCCAGGCCGCATCTGAGGAAGATGCTGTGGCTGTGGCGCGTGCGGTCAGCCGCTCAAACCTGTTCAAAGCAGCCGTTTTTGGAAACGACCCTAACTGGGGACGGGTGTTAGCTGCGGTAGGAACAACATCGGCAGAATTTGACCCTTACAACATTGATGTCAGCTTCAACGGTGTGCAGGTGTGTAAGGCAGGCGAACCAGATCAGCCTCGAGAGCTCGTTGATCTGACACCTCGTAACGTCGAGATTGAGATCAACCTTCACTCCGGTGAGCACCAGGCCACCATCTGGACCAATGACCTCACCCATGACTACGTGCACGAGAACAGTGCATACGCAAGCTAAGGCCTATACATGACGCATATCAGAGAAGAAGATAAAGCAGCAGCTATCAAAGCTGCCACGCTCATTGAGTCGTTGCCGTGGCTGAAGAAATTTCATGACCAAATCATTGTGGTGAAATTTGGCGGTAATGCCATGGTCAGTGACGAACTGACCAAAGCATTCGCTGAAGACATGGTTTACCTGCGCACCGTGGGAATTAAACCAGTTGTTGTGCATGGTGGTGGCCCACAAATTACCGAGATGCTCGAGCGCTTAGGAATTGAAAGTGAATTCCGCGGGGGATACCGGGTCACCAGCGCCGAAGCCATGGAGGTCGTTCGCATGGTGCTCACCGGACAAGTATCCAGAGACCTTGTCAGCCACATGAACGAACACGGCCCCTTAGCAGCCAGTATTTCTGGTGAAGACGCCGGGTTGTTTTTAGGAGAGCGTCGCGGGGTCGAAATTGATGGTGTTCTCGTTGATTTAGGTCAGGTCGGTGATGTGGTCGATGTGAACCCTGAAGCGGTCCACTCGTTAATTGATGCCGGTCGTATTCCTGTTGTCTCCTCGATTGCTCCAGATAAAGACGGCGGACAATCTCTGAACGTCAATGCTGACTCTGCTGCGGCAGCGCTCGCCGTGGCATTAGGTGCTGCCAAGCTGGTTATTCTGACCGATGTGGCGGGGCTCTATAGTGATTGGCCTAATACTGATTCGCTCGTTTCGGATATCACCGCAGATGAGCTCAGAGTGCTCCTGCCCTCCCTGGAGTCGGGAATGGTCCCGAAGATGACTGCCTGTTTGGATGCGGTGGACGGGGGAGTTCCCAAGGCCGCCATTATTGATGGCCGTAATCCTCACTCCATCTTGTTGGAAATCTTCACCCAAACTGGTTCAGGAACAGAGGTGGTTGCCTCATGACCCGGCATTTCCTGCGCGATGACGACGTGAGCCCCGCAGAGCAAGCTGAGATTCTTGACCTGGCCCTTGCTCTCAAAAAAGCGCCCTATTCACTCAAGCCTTTTGAAGGCCCGCAAACAGTTGCGGTGATTTTTGATAAGACCTCGACTCGGACACGGGTGTCGTTTGCTGTGGGGATTTCCGATTTAGGGGGAGTACCACTAATCATGGATTCTGGCACCAGTCAGCTTGGGGCGAAGGAATCTATTTCAGATACAGCCCGGGTGCTAGAGCGCATGGTCAGCATGATTGTCTGGCGCACCTTTTCTCAATCAGGGCTAGAAGAAATGGCGGCAGACACAACTGTCCCGGTCATTAATGCCCTCAGTGATGAATTCCACCCGTGCCAGCTGCTGGCAGATTTACTCACTATCCGAGAGCATAGGGGCGATTTAGCTGGCCTTAGCGTTGCTTTTGTTGGCGATGGCTCGAGCAATATGGCTCACAGCTACCTGTTGGCCTGCGCTACTTCAGGCATGCATGTGCGCATTGCAGCTCCGGCTGGATATCAGCCCACCGAACAGTACGTTGCAGACGCCCGTTCCATCGCTGAGAACACCGGCGGATCTGTCATCGTGACTGAGGATGCCATGAAGGCAACCGAAGGCGCTGATGTTGTGGTCACAGACACCTGGGTGTCGATGGGGCAAGAAGATCAAAAAGCACAACGGGTCAAAGATTTTGAGGGTTTCCAGTTAGATCAGAAGCTCATGAGTCTTGCTGACCCTCAGGCAATTTTTCTGCACTGTCTCCCGGCTTATCGCGGATATGAAGTCAGCGCTGAGGTGTTAGATGGAGCGCAGAGTGTTATTTGGGATGAGGCAGAAAACAGGCTGCATGCCCAGAAAGCACTGATGGTCTGGTTATCACGTCACACAAAATAGTCGAGGTAAGGGATAAATCCCTATATGCTCAATAAATGTTTTCTAAGTTTGCAGCCCTCAATTGAAAAAACTTGCCTTTATCGGTTTTCTTCTCTCTTCGTTGTTAGTTTTTTCAAGCGCTGCTTGGGCTGCTGTTAGTTCTCAAACCAGAGTTTCAATGGGTAGTTCGAACGGCCCATACAAATTAGTCATCAGTAATGATGGTTCGAACATATTTACCACTACTAATAACTCCAGATCAGTTTTTCGGATTACAGCTTCAAATAATTCTGTCTCTTCCCCATCAGCTCTTGATTCCTTGCCAACAGCCATGGCTATAAGCCCGGATGATACAAAGTTATTTGTTGGGATTAATAACTCATTCCCGTCAGTTGTTAATGAAATAGTGGTGTTGAACCCTTCTAATCTGAACATAATTAACAGGATTGCATTGACGTTCAGACCATCGGGCATCGAAGTCTCGCCAAACGGTAATTTCTTATATGCCGTAGGTGGCACGAAACTTTTCAAGATTTCAACGTCAACCTATGCGATCAATGAAATTTCTCTTTCGCCCTCACTGTCAGACGCAGAAGATATCACCATTAGTCCAAACGGACAGGTTGCGTATATAAGCAATTTCACTAGCGGAGCTCTAACAGTTATCAACTTATTGACCGAAACAACTCAGGCAACAATCAATATCGGTGGAAATCTAATTAGCGCTGCAATCTCACCAAATGGGAACTTAGTGTCAGTCCAAGACCCAACAAATCACAGAATTTCAATTGTGAACACACAAACCAATTTAGTGGTTGAGACTATTCAATCACCGAGTGGCTCTCAACCTCGCTTCTCTGCATTCAGTCCAGACGGGAGCACTTTGGCGGTTTCTCATTATGTTGGTGATGTAACGCTTTATGAAACAACAAATTGGACTTTGACAGATACTTTGACACCAACAATGCCAAAATCACTGGTGGGAGAAGTAGCGTTTTCTCCAAATGGCTCCACGTTATGGGCAGCAGGACAATTAGATAGTGCATTATTCCGCTGGGAGTTTACTCCTCCTCTTGCCGCCCCTACCCCTACCCCTACCCCTACCCCAACCCCAACCCCAACCCCTACCTCAACATCAGCCCCTTCATCCACTCCTGCAAGCCTTCCGGCTACGGGGGTTGACACTCTTCCGTTCTTTGTGGTTGTTGGGCTGACCTTTCTGATGGGTCTGGGTTCACTTTTAGTTTCAGCTAAACTCCCAGGAAAAAAGAGATAGTTTTCTCCATTCCTACACCGAAGTTGAACAAGTGGAAATTACACCCCTGACACCTCGAAAGCTTGATCTCAAGCTTGAGCC
>JBIIGO010000123.1:0-2615 GCA_044236405.1 Aurantimicrobium sp. | reverse complement strand
CACTGTCAAGTAGAAAATGAAGGTGTTTCGTAGACAATTTGCAGAATTTTCGAATATGTGTTTGTTTATTTGCGCTTTTTCGAATACTCTTTCGGTATCTAGTTGTAGTTCATCAGAAACCACGGACAATCCCGTTTCTGTGACGCAGACATGACAAAGAGAAACGGATACAGACATGACAGACGCACCACAGACAAAGCGTCGCAAAGGACTCAGTGCCAAACAGCAACTGATTCTCGACATGATCACCGCATATATCGACGAGAACGGCTACCCTCCTGCCATGCAGGAGATCGGTGATGCCGTGGGATTGGCATCGCTTGCCAGCGTGACCTATCAACTGCAGCAACTTGAACTTGGCGGCTATATCCGCAGAGATCCTAAGTTGCCTCGTGCCCTTGAGGTACTTTCCGCAGGAACCAACGCTCGCACCACACCGGCGGTATCTGACAATGTGATTGCTCTAGGAGAAGCAGTTTCTGTGCCTCTCGTTGGTCATATTGCCGCAGGTGGTCCGATCACAGCTGAACAGAACACTGAAGACACCATGGCGCTCCCCCGTCAACTTGTTGGCCAAGGAGAGCTCTTCATGCTCAAGGTCCGTGGTGAGTCGATGATTGACGCAGCTATCTGTGACGGTGACTATGTCGTAGTCCGCCAACAACAAACAGCAGAAAACGGTGACATCGTGGCAGCCCTTCTTGACGATGAGGCCACTGTCAAAGTTTTCCGACAGCGCGATGGCCATACCTGGCTGCTTCCTCGCAACAGCAACTACGAACCCATCTTGGGCGACTTTGCCACGATTATGGGCAAGGTTGTCGCCGTCATGCGCTCTGTCTAGTACCCCATAAACCACAAACCCCGGCACTGAATACAGTGTCGGGGTTTTTGTTTATCGAGGGAGAATTACCCTACTGGCCTAAGCCATAAACACGGCGAGGCTCCCTACAATAAAAGCGTTCACCCCTTGTGAAGGGAAATTTAGCAAAAGGAAAATTATGAATTTCGGTCAAGCAATTAAGACTGTTTTTACTAAGTACGCCGTCTTCGAAGGTCGCGCAGCTCGCCCCGAGTACTGGTGGTGGTATTTGTTCGTATCACTGGTTAACATTGTGCTGTCGTTTATCGCTATCGCCGCGCTCGGTCCCGCACTCAGCGTTGACACGATGGCTACTGACCCCGTCTACTTCATCATGGGATCCATGGGAGCGCTGTTCTTCTACTATCTCGTGACCTTAGCTCTCATCATTCCAACACTTGCAGTTTTGGTTCGTCGTTTGCGCGACACCGGACGCAAGGCGTGGTACCTGCTGCTCGTTCTCGTACCTGTTGCAGGTTACGTGACGTTGTTTGTCATTACCTTGCTTCCTTCGAAGGATGCAGAAAAGCAGTAACACCTGTTTCACACACATCGGCCCCTGAATTTCCAGGGGCCGATGTGTTTTGTGGCTTAGCGAGAAACTCTTCCCAGAACATCCAGTACAGGGCCACTTTGGTTAAAGGCATAAAGGTGAATACCTGGCGCTCCCCCAGCAATAAGTTTTGAGGCTAACGAAGCGGCGTGAGCAACACCCACTTCACGCTGCCCCTCAGTCGTGGGCTCAATTTCTAAAGCCATCTCTAAATCTGTCGGCATCTCCTCACCTGAAATCTCAACCATACGGCGCAGACGCCCTGGGCTAATCACAGGCATGATCCCGGGAAGGATGGGCATGGTCACGCCAGCTTCACGGGCCTTCTGAATAAAGCTGAGGTAATCATCGGCATAGAAGAACAGTTGGGTAATGGCGAGGTTAGCCCCGGCTGCCTCTTTGGCTAACAAGACATCAATATCTTGAGTTGTTGAACGAGATTGTGGGTGACCATTAGGGAACGCCGCAACACCAATGCGCACATAGTCGCGATTATGGCTCAGTAATGCGGCTCCTTGATGCCAGCGCGGCTCTTCTTCAAAGACGAATGGTTCTCGTTCTGCTTGAACGCGGTGAATCAACTGCACCAGCTCGGCTGCGCTGCGAAGATTGCCTAAAAACTCTTCACCTTCTTTGGTCCCCTCTGGCGGATCTCCGCGAAGCGCGAGAAAAGATCGAACTCCTGCATCTAAAAAGGTTTTGACAAGCTCATTGGCGCCTTGAAAGCTCTCTGATACGCAAGTAAGGTGAGCCATCGGTTCAACATCAGTATTCGCCAAGATGAATTTCACGCACTCCAGGCTCGCGTCTCTGCCTGACCCCCCAGCGCCATACGTCACCGAAATAAAATCAGGGCCTGAAGCAGCTAGCTCCATGATCGTCTGATGGAGGGTTTTCTCAAGTTCTGGCTTGCGAGGTGGGTAGACCTCAAACGAAAAAGGAACACCAATATCAAGCACGGGTGGCGTGGGTGCATTGTGTGCCATGGTGATCCTCGGGTCTCGGTTCGCGGGAGATAAACACACTTGTGTTTTCGCGAAGCGGGGGCCGGGCTCGGCAGTCGCTTATATTCCCTTAACGAAGGAATAAAACAATGTTATCAGGCAGTTTTCTCTTGTGTGCCTTCGGCCTCAACGCTGTCAATACGAGGAACAATAGTGGGCGCAGCGTTAGTGGTCACACAATCCACGGTGACAATCA
>JBIIGO010000122.1:0-2635 GCA_044236405.1 Aurantimicrobium sp. | reverse complement strand
AGTCCCTCAACCTCATCATCAAGGGTGACGTTTCTGGTGCTGTGGAAGCTCTGGAAGAGTCCCTCATGAAGATTGAGGTCGATGACAGTGTTCAACTGCGCATTATTCACCGCGGTGTCGGTGCAGTAACCGAAAGCGATGTGAACCTAGCAACGGTTGATAACGCGGTCATTATCGGATTTAACGTTCGCCCCGACACCAAGGCACGTGAGCGTGCTGCGCGTGAAGGTGTAGACATCCGCTTCTACTCGGTTATCTATGCAGCATTGGAAGACATTGAGAACTCCCTTAAGGGAATGCTCAAGCCAGAATTTGAAGAAGTTCAGTCTGGTGTTGCCGAGATTCGTGAAGTATTCCGCTCCAGCAAGATTGGAAACATTGCCGGATGTATTGTCCGTAGTGGAACGATTACTCGTAACTCCAAGGCACGCGTAATTCGAGAAGGAATCGTTATTGCAGACGGTTTGGCCATCGAATCACTGCGTCGCTTCAAAGACGATGTCACCGAAGTCAAGACTGACTTTGAGTGTGGTATCGGTCTGGGTAAGTACAACGATATTCAGCCTGGCGACGAGATCGAAACCATCGAACTCAAAGAAAAGCCACGCGTTTAATCAACCCGGTGCGGTCAGCGCTGCTGGCCACACCACAGGTTGAGCGAAAGGATCATCATGGTAGATCACGCACGAGCTCGCAGATTAGCTGAACAAATCCGCATGATTGTGGCGGAAGCCCTTGAGCGCGGAGTTATCAAAGATTCACGTCTGGGTTTTGTCACCATCACTGATGTGCGCATGACCGGAGACCTCCAGCACGCATCAATTTTCTACACCGTATATGGCACCGATGAAGAGCGCGAAGAAACAGCGGCAATCCTCAAAGCTAATACGGGCCGTCTTCGCGGTGAAGTGGGCAAAGGTGTCACCGTCAGATTGACACCGTCTATCGAATTCATTTTGGACGCGTTGCCTGAGAATGCGCAGTCCATCGAAGACTTACTTGCCAAAGCGCAAGCACAAGATAAAGAAGTAGAAGAGCTCGCCAAAAAGGCTGAATACGCGGGGGATAAAGACCCTTACGTCAAACGTCCCGAAGACGACTAAGACTTTTTATCTGTGTTGCCCTTGAGGCGGTCAACCTCAGCATCAATGTCTTTATCGGTAATCATTTTGGGGTTCTTGCTATAGGCGTCAATACCGGTGAAGAATGCCCCAATTCCCATCCCGAAGATGGCCCAGATTGGCCAGAAATAGCCGCCTGGAGATGATAAAAACCAGATAACAGTGAGCAAAATTGAGACACCTAGCCAGACCCACAAATACTGCTTGAAGTCAGCTTGCTTTTTTAGACGCTTGCGAGCAAACTCGCGGAGTTCTTCATCGTTCATAATGCAATTTTATCGAGGAAGTTCAAAAAAGTCCTGAGAACTCAGCACAATCAACCCATCAGAAAGTAACCCTGTGATTGCTCTGCCTAATTGGGCAGAATCTGGCCATGCTGCCTCAAGGTCGCTGTGGCTTACGGGCTTTGTTGCTTCTCGCAACACCTTCATGACAGCCCCACGAGCTTGCCGGTCACTGCCCTCATACTTTTTCTGAACTGTTTTGCGCGGCCCCACATGTTCTGGATAACCCTGCTGCCTCCATTGACACGTGTTAGCAATCGGGCATACCTCACACGAAGGGTTGCGTGCGGTACACACCACAGCGCCAAGCTCCATTATGGCGGCGTTGAAAGCAGGGGATAGCTCAGGCGACGGCAATAGCGTCGCCATATCTGCCAGATCTTTAGAAGTAGATACCGGCCCCTGGTCAGCATTGCCGTGGTTATGACGGGCAATTACCCGGCGAATATTCGTATCAACCACGGGTTCATGCGCTCCGTAGGCAAACACAGCAACAGCTCGCGCGGTATAGGGGCCGACACCGGGGAGGGAAAGTAAATCATCGATATTGCGTGGGACTATTCCTCCAAACCTTTCGACAATTTCAGTAGCACAGCTATGGAGCCACAAAGCTCTGCGTGGATAGCCCAGGTTGGCCCACAACCTCACAATCTCACTTTGGGGTGAGCCAGCAAGATCTTCGGGCGTTGGCCAGCGGTTTAGAAACTCTTGTAGCTTGGGAATGACTCTGGGAACTGGAGTTTGTTGCAGCATGAATTCGCTAACGAGAGTTCCCCACGGACTAAATCCTTGTGCACGCCACGGTAACTCACGCTGGTTGGCTTCAAACCATTTGATGATCTCTGACTGCACATTCTCCAGCGTAGAGCTTGGGATAATGAATGTATGTCTGATGCTTCGCAACCCAATGGATTATTGCTGGTTGACAAGCCCACAGGCTTTACCTCCCACGACGCAGTAGCCCGGGTTCGAAAGTTAGCAGGAACCCGCAAAGTCGGTCACGCCGGAACACTAGATCCCATGGCCACGGGTTTGCTGATTTTAGGACTGGGTTCTTCGACGAGGTTGCTGACCTATGTCGTGGGGCTGGATAAGCAATACTTCGCGACCATTCGACTGGGTAGTTCCACGACGACCGATGATGCCGAAGGCGAGTATCTCGGCTGGGTTTCAGCGTCGCAATTAGACCGGGTAGATGATGAGGCGATCATTGCCGCCGTTAATAAACTC
>JBIIGO010000121.1:0-2651 GCA_044236405.1 Aurantimicrobium sp. | reverse complement strand
TTATCGACACCCACACCATCACACAAAGGCTGAACGGCTAATGGATAACTAATGAGCGGCTCGAAATGAGTTCCGTCCGCACGTAATGGTCTGGTCCTGTTTACAGGGTTCAGACCCTAAGACAGGAGAATTGTGGCTGCCAAACCACGCGTACACGAAATCGCTGCCGAATACGGCATCGATAGCAAGCTTGCCCTCGCCAAGCTCAAAGATCTCGGAGAGTTCGTCAAAGGACCTTCCTCGACAATCGAACCGCCCGTCGCACGTAAGCTGCGTACGGCACTCGAAGCTGAAGGAATGAAACCGGTTCCTGCTGAAGCACCCGCTGCAAAGGCACTTGCCAAAGCTGCACCTAAGCCTCCAGCACCGGTCGATGAAACTCCCGCTCCAGAGCCAGCCAGCACACCTGTTGCTGCTGAAACTCCAGCAGCTCCTGCTGAACCAGAGGTCTCAAAGCCCCCAGCTGGTGGACCTCGCCCTGGAAATAATCCGTTCTCCACTGCTCAAGGCATGGGAACGCGTCCAGCGGGTGCTCCGCGCCCCGGGAACAACCCCTTTGCATCTGCTCAAGGAATGGGAACCCGTCCTTCTGCACCAAGTCCAGGAAGTATTCCGCGCCCCATGGCTCCTCGCCCAGGTGGCGCTCCCCGCCCAGGTGGCGAAGGCGGTCAAGGTCGCCCCGGCGGACCTGGTCGCTCAGCTGGTGGAGGATTCCAACGGCCTGCAGGAGGTGGCCAAGGAGGCGGTTTCCGTCAAGGTGGTCCCGGTGCAGGTGGAGCCCCTGGAGCAGGTGGCGCACCGTCACGTCCAGGATTTGGACCTAACCGTCCGCCTTCGGGTGGCCGTGGCCGTGGTCCCGGTGGTGGAACTGCTGGTGCTTTTGGTAAGGGAGGCTCAAAGAGTAAATCCCGTAAGTCAAAAGCAGCCAAGAGAGCAGAATTTGAATTACGTGAAGCACCCGTCTTAGGTGGTGTGACTGCACCTCGTGGTGATGGTGAAACCGTTATTCGGATGCGCCGTGGATCTTCTCTGGCGGACTTTGCCGAAAAGATTGGTGCATCGCCTGCGAACCTGGTGACTGTGTTGTTCCATCTCGGTGAAATGGCCACAGCAACCGAATCTATAGATGAAACTACTTTCCAGATTCTGGGTGAAGAACTCGGATTCAAGATTCAAATCGTCTCCCCGGAAGAAGAAGATAAGGAACTTCTGGACGCGTTCGATATTGACCTCGAAGGTGAACTCGAAGCTGAAACCGAAGCCGATCTCGTTTCACGTCCGCCTGTGGTCACCGTGATGGGTCACGTCGACCACGGTAAGACACGTTTGTTGGATGCAATCCGCAAAACAAACGTCGTTGCCGGAGAATCTGGTGGTATTACCCAGCACATTGGTGCCTACCAAGTTCACGCGAACCACGAAGGTACCGATCGCTTGATCACCTTCATTGACACCCCAGGTCACGAAGCTTTCACGGCGATGCGTGCTCGTGGTGCTCAGGTAACCGACATCGCAATCTTGGTTGTTGCAGCTGACGATGGCATCATGCCTCAGACCATTGAGGCCTTGAACCATGCTCAGGCTGCCAACGTGCCTATTGTTGTTGCCGTCAACAAGATTGATAAGCCTGAAGCCAACCCTGGCAAGGTACGTCAACAGTTGACCGAATACAACTTGGTTGCCGAAGAATACGGTGGCGATGTGATGTTCGTTGACGTCTCTGCAATGAGCGGTCAAGGTATTACTGATCTGCTTGATGCCGTATTGCTGACTGCAGATGCTGGTTTGGACCTGCGTGCAAACCCCAATAAGGATGCTCGCGGTATTGCCATTGAAGCACGTCTGGATAAGGGGCGCGGTGCTGTAGCAACCGTCCTGATTGAATCTGGAACTCTTCGTGTAGGTGACGCCATTGTTGCCGGTACTGCCTATGGCCGTGTACGTGCCATGGTTGATGAAAACGGTCAGACCGTCGACGCCGCAACACCTTCTCGTCCAGTCCAGGTACAAGGTCTTTCTAGCGTTCCACGCGCTGGTGACACGTTCTTGGTCACCGAAGAAGACCGCACAGCCCGCCAGATTGCTGAAAAGCGTGAAGCAGCTGAGCGTAATGCTCAGCTTGCGAAGGCTCGTAAGCGTATCTCTCTCGAAGACTTCACTAAAGCTCTCGAAGATGGCAAGGTCGAGTCCCTCAACCTCATCATCAAGGGTGACGTTTCTGGTGCTGTGGAAGCTCTGGAAGAGTCCCTCATGAAGATTGAGGTCGATGACAGTGTCCAACTGCGCATTATTCACCGCGGTGTTGGTGCAGTGACAGAAAGCGATGTGAACCTGGCAACGGTTGATAACGCGGTCATTATCGGATTCAACGTTCGCCCCGACACTAAGGCACGTGAGCGTGCAGCTCGTGAAGGTGTGGACATTCGCTTCTACTCAGTTATCTATGCAGCCCTCGAAGACATTGAGAACTCCCTCAAGGGAATGCTCAAGCCTGAATTTGAAGAAGTTCAGTCTGGTGTTGCTGAGATTCGTGAAGTATTCCGCTCGAGCAAGATTGGAAACATTGCCGGATGTATTGTCCGTAGTGGAACGATTACTCGTAACTCCAAAGCACGCGTTATTCGTGAGGGAATCGTTATTGCAGACGGTTT
>JBIIGO010000132.1:0-2652 GCA_044236405.1 Aurantimicrobium sp. | reverse complement strand
TAGTCGGGGCGTTAGAAGTTTCACCATCGGTTGCGGTGGTGGGTCCCAAGCAGATGGATTGGGAGCGCCCAGACACCATCCGTGAATTTGGACTAACCCTCTCTCAAGGTGGCAGAACGATTTCGCTGGTCACCGATGAACTTGATCAAGGTCAACATGACCTGGTCAGTGACGTTCTGGCAGTCGGTGGCAATGGCATGTTGGTTCGCCAGAAGGTCTGGGACGAGTTAGCTGGTTTTGATCCCCATCTCACGGTGGTGGATGACGCCCTTGATTTTTGTGTGCGTGCGCGTTTAGCCGGCCACCGTGTTGCGGCTGTTCCGACCTCCCGAGTGCTGAATGCCGGTGACGGTGTTATTGGACCGGTCGGTACTGATTCCTATCGGGCACGAAACAAACGAGCTCGCCAATATCGTTCCGCAGAGCTCTACCGCCGCTTGGTCTACTCATCTGGATTCATGGTGTTCTGGCATTGGCTGGCACTGTTTCCCACTGCTGTTATTCGTTCTTTAGGGCAGCTCCTTGCTAAGCGTCCTGGTGCCGTCTCTGGGGAATTTAGGGCAGCGCTCTCTGCTGCATTCTCCGGGGGGTCTGTAGGGCGTGCGCGCAAGCAGCTGCGTTCGACGAGAACGTCGTCCTGGAATGTGATTGCTCCGCTGCGCATGAGTCGTGCTGAGGTCAGACGACGCGAGGTTTTAGCCCGTGAAGCAACTCAGGTTCGCCTTCATGGAGAAAAGCAGCCACTTCATTTCTTCTCCGGCGGGGGTGCGTGGGTTGTTCTGGCCTTGACGTTTGTCTCGATTGGAGCCTTTTCACCACTGGTGGGTGCTGGAGCTCTTTCAGGTGGTGCTCTCCTTCCGCTAGGTTCATCCATTACAGATCTCTGGGCACAAACCGGGTGGGGATGGCGAGAGGGCGTCTTTGGCGTTGTCGGGCCTCCTGACGCTTTCGCCGCAGTGATGGCACTTCTGGGGTCTTTGACATGGTGGCAGCCCAGCATGTCGATTGTGTTGCTGTGGTTTATGGCCATGCCATTATCTGGTCTCACTGCATGGCTGATGGCAGCACGCATGACGAAACGTTCAGGTATCAGAGCGTTCATCGCTATTGGCTATGGCCTCAGCCCAGCACTGCTGACCTCTCTGCATGAGGGACGTCCAGCAGCTGTGTTGACTCACATCCTGCTACCCCTATTGATTTTCACAGGTATTCGTGCCGTGCGCTCCTGGTCAGCGTCTGCTACCACTGCCTTGATCTTCGCCGTGATTGTGGCTGCAACGCCGTCGCTGACACCAGCGTTGCTGGTGATGTGGGTAGGAACGTTGGCATTGACCGGTCGTTACGTAGGCCGTTTTATTTCCATTCCGCTTCCTGCCGCTGTTCTTGTTGCCCCGCTCGTGGTGATGCAGATCTTTGGCCTCAATCTTTTCGGTTTAGCCGCTGATCCTGGCCCTGCCGTTGATGTTGTTGTCGCACCGCATTGGCAGATGGCTTTAGGTTTTGCCACCGAAGGATTAGGTGGGTGGACGCAGTGGGCATCATTCCTGCCCTGGGCTGATCCCGTAGCCAGCGTGTGGGTGCTGATTCTTGTCGGTATCCTCGCAGCTCTCGCGTTCTTCGGTCTGTTCTCCACGTACCCAATCCGTGCGCAGTTATCCATTGTGGTCATGCTGTTAGGTCTGGCAACAGCCGTCCTAGCTTCAGGCCTTGCCGTTGCATTCCAAGGGTCACTGGCCGCACCTGTGTGGCCAGGTGGTGGCTTAAGTCTGGCGTGGTTAGGCCTTATGGTTGCTGCCGGCACCGGGGCATCCATTCTGAAGCGGTTCTCCTACTACCCAGCAGTTGCCGGCATTGCTGCCGTTGTCCTGCTGTCGGCTCCAGCTTTAGCAGCGTCCAATTTAGGCAACAGCAGTGTGACGGCGTCTAACGGTCAAACGTTGCCAGCGTATGTCGTCGCCCAAGCAGCGTTAGATCCAAAGGTAGGAACGCTGCTGTTGACCGCACAACCCGATGGCGGCTTAGGAACTCAGGTTGTTCACGGAACCGGGATGACCTTGGCATCCACCTCAACTTACGTCACCACAGGTGCAGGGTTTGGTTCTCAAGAAAAAGTTCTGGCCTCAACGGTCAGTAATCTCGCTTCAGTGAGTGGTGCGAATTCCACGGACCCCTTGCAAGGCTTAGGTATTGGGTTCATTGTGCTGACTCCGCCCCTGGCAGAACCTGGTCAAGAAATCAGCCCTGATGCTCAGGCTATGCAAGCCAGAGCTAAAGCAACCCTTGATGCGAACCCTGGCTTGGAGATTGTCGGGGAAACCAGCGCGGGATTGTTGTGGAGATATGCGGGCTACTCCCCAGAAGTTACTGTTCAGCCAGAGCCCCCTTTGCCCATTGAGCCGCTTCGAACAGGGCTATGGACTATCCAAGCCATTGTGATTGTCCTGACATTACTGCTGGCTATCCCGACGGGAAGCATGATGGTGGAAGCTCGCCCCAAGCGTTACATGCCAGGCCTGATTGAAGGCGACAATGACGACCTCTATGCCGACCCCTTGGCAGGTGATCTTGATGACGAACAAAACTAAAGTGATGAAAGCTGGCCTCACGGGCTTAACCGGAATTGTGGGCGCAGGTGTTGCTGCTGGAGTTATC
>JBIIGO010000120.1:0-2654 GCA_044236405.1 Aurantimicrobium sp. | reverse complement strand
TATAACCGCGATCTTCAAGAAGATAAAGAACCGGTATTTGATTCTGTCACCACCCTAGAAGTGGTGTTGCCGGCATTGACGGGAATGGTCTCGACCCTGAGGTTCAATACTGACCGTATGGCAGAGCTTGCTCCACAAGGTTTCTCTTTAGCCACGGATGTTGCAGAGTGGTTGGTTAAGCAGGGTGTTCCCTTTAGAGACGCCCACGAGATTTCAGGCAACCTCGTTCAGTTTTGTGAACAGAACGGTTATGCCCTGCATGAGCCCACTGATGAGCAGTACCTCAGCATCAGCGAATACCTCACCTTGGAGGTTCGTTCGGTTCTAACCGTTGAGGGCTCTGTGGCCTCACGCAATGGAATCGGGGGAACAGCGAGCTCATCGGTTGAGCATCAGTTGGTTCAGCTCACCAAACGTGTAAAGAATCTCTCTGGATTATGGGGACAGTCATGAGCACCTCGGATATGTTGTCGTCACAATCAAATGACTCCAGCTTTGATTCCCTCTGGGATGAGTTGGAATGGCGCGGCCTCGTTCATGTGTCAACGGATGCCCAGGAGTTGAAGAAGCTTTTAGCTGGTGATCCCATTACCTACTACTGCGGTTTTGATCCAACCGCACCCAGCCTGCACCTCGGCAACCTCGTTCAAATTCTTCTTCTGCGCAGACTCCAACTGGCCGGACATAAACCATTGGGTCTCGTCGGGGGATCGACGGGCCTAGTGGGAGACCCACGACCAACAGCAGAGCGGACACTGAACACCCGCGAGACCGTAAACGAATGGGTGGGGTATCTCTCCGCACAAATTCAACGGTTCCTCAGTTTTGAGGGCAGCAATGCTGCCCGAATGGTGAACAACCTTGACTGGACAGCACCGTTGTCTGCGATTGATTTTCTTCGCGATATTGGCAAGTACTACCGCGTGGGCACCATGCTTAAAAAAGATGCGGTGAGTGCTCGTCTGAATTCTGATGCAGGAATTAGTTACACCGAATTTAGTTACCAGATCTTGCAAGGTATGGATTTCCTTGAGCTCTACCGTAACTACGGCTGTGTTCTCCAAACTGGTGGAAGCGACCAGTGGGGAAATCTCACCAGTGGCACGGACTTGATCCACAAGGCAGAAGGTAAAACGGTCCACGCTATTGGGACGCCATTGATTACAAATAGTGATGGTACAAAGTTTGGCAAGAGTGAAGGCAATGCCGTTTGGCTCGATTCTTCGATGACCTCGCCGTACGCCTTTTATCAGTTTTGGCTGAACACCGATGATGCGGATGTCATTGACCGCATCAAGGTGTTTACATTCCTCAGCCGGGAAGATATTGAGGCACTTACCGAACAGGTCGCCACAGAGCCCTTCAAACGCGCTGCACAGCGCACCTTGGCGTTTGAAGTAACCTCCCTCGTTCATGGTGTTCAGGCTACAAACGCTGCTATTGCCGCCTCCCAGGCACTCTTTGGCAATGGGGATATCGCCGAGTTAGATGCGGTGACTCTTGAAGCGGCACTTAGAGAACTTCCTCACACCACGACACTAAAGACATCTTTGGTTTCACAGGCACTTGTGGATAATGGTTTATCTCCCAGTTTGGGGGCTGCCCGGCGTTCAATCGCCGAAGGCGGGGTCTATGTCAACAACACCAAGGTCTCTTCAGAGGATGAAACTCTGGAAGCGTATATTTTGCCCTCAGGAATGGCAGTATTACGCCGTGGAAAAAAGACCCTCGCTGGTCTGTTTATTGAGTAGAACTTCGTTGCTTTGACGCGGATGCCACGCGACACGCCCGGGATGTTATCTCAAGTTGCACGGGGGGCAATTCACTACTAAGTTTAAACCTTGTCGCCCAAAGGCCTGACATCGCAGAAAATGCGATCCAGCCTCAAGTGAGACAATCGCTACACAACAGGGAAACTTGGGGTGTATGCATCGCTTACCAGGCGCAATGATGTGGCCCGTATGTTCATCTCTTTCACGAGGGTGTCAACCGGGCTTGTCAGAAATGACCTGAACAACGTAAGCTAGGACAGTTGCCCTAAATTTCAAGCGCAAGCTTGTTATTCAGGAGCGTCCGATCCTTGAGAACTCAACAGCGTGCACAATGTCAAATGCCAAAAACCCGGCATTAGCTATTTTTAGTTAATGTTGGATTCCTTTGGAAAAATAAATTAGACAACAAAACATGTCAGCAATGACTGTTCTGTTTTGTCAGTTTCAAACTCGCGACATCAACCCCATTCCGGGTTGGTGTACGCATAAATAGATGTGCCACAGGTTTACCTGTGGTTATCGTTTTTTACGGAGAGTTTGATCCTGGCTCAGGACGAACGCTGGCGGCGTGCTTAACACATGCAAGTCGAACGATGAACCCGGAGCTTGCTCCGGTGGATTAGTGGCGAACGGGTGAGTAACACGTGAGTAACCTGCCCTTGACTCTGGGATAACTGCGGGAAACTGTAGCTAATACCGGATACGACCCTCGGCGGCATCGCCAGGGGGTGGAAAGAATTTCGGTCAAGGATGGACTCGCGGCCTATCAGCTAGTTGGTGAGGTAATGGCTCACCAAGGCGACGACGGGTAGCCGGCCTGAGAGGGTGACCGGCCACACTGGGACTGAGACACGGCCCAGACTCCTACGGGAGGCAGCAGTG
>JBIIGO010000129.1:0-2663 GCA_044236405.1 Aurantimicrobium sp. | reverse complement strand
CAGCACCTGAAATTAACTTGCAGGGCGCAACGTTGGATATTTTGGACGGCGACAACACGCCCTCGATTGCCGATGGTACCGATTACGGTTCGGTTCTTGTGAATTCGCCTTCGGCAAAAACATTTACCATTCAAAATACGGGAACTGCCACGTTGAATATCTCGTCCATCACAGTGACGGGTACGAATGCCAGCGAATTTGTCATCAGCGGCGCACCTTCGGTGGTTGCAGCGGGCGGTTCCGCCGATTTCACGATAACATTTACCCCGACGGCTGGGGGGCTGCGCTCGGCGGTCGTTCGTGTGAACAACGACGACTGTAACGAGGCGGTTTATGATTTTGCAGTGCAGGGCACGGGAACGTTCCCGGCGGCAAAAGGGCTGAACTTCGACGGCACGAACGATTTTGTTAGCGTGGCGAACAGCGCCAACATGCCGTTCAGCGGCGATTTCACAGTCGAGGCATGGGTTTACCCGCAGGCGACGAGCGACCTTTTTCCAACCATTTTTAGTAAAAACGGCGACCAATTGGTCATGTGGTTGCACAGTGGAGGTGGCAGCTATCCGATCGCGGCGCGGGTCGGCGGCGCGCAATTGGATGGTCCGGGGCTGCCGCTCAACACGTGGTCACACGTCGCGCTAACGCGGCTCGGGACGACGGCGCGGATGTATGTGAACGGCGTTTTGCAGGTCACTGGAACAACACCGACTCCAGCAACCGGTTCGTCGCCGTTCAACATTGGCGCATGGACGGGTGGCGGCCGTTTATTTAAAGGCAACATTGATGAAATGCGCGTTTGGGCGACGGCGCGGACGGCGGTGGAGATTCTGGCTACAAAAGATGCCGAAATCGCCCAAATGCCAAACTGCCTGATCCAATACTACAAATTCAATCAAGGCTCGGCAGGCGGCAACAACTCCGGCCAAACGACGCTGACCGACATCGCCGACGCAACGGCGGAAAACGGCACGTTGAACAATTTTGCCCTCACCGGCGCGACGAGCAACTGGGCGAGCGGCGCAAGCATCACGGAAAACACGTCCACTTATTTGACCAGTTTTCCCGACATCAACCTCGTCGCCAATGGGAACAACATCACCGACGGCACTTCGACCCCTTCGGCAGCGAACAACACAGCCCTCGGCTCTGTGCTGAACGGCGTGGGCAAGTCGCGAACGTTCACGATTGAAAATTTGGGCAATGAAAATTTGACCGTTTCGACGATCACTTTTAGCGGCACGAACGCGGCGGATTTTTCGGTTTCAGGCATTTCGCTACCGTTGACGCTGGCCCCAAATGCCAACCAAACGTTCAATATCACCTGCAATCCAACAACATCTGGCGCAAAAACAGCCACCATCAATATCGTCAACAACGACTGCGATGAGGGCAATTACGATTTCGCTTTTTCGGCAACGGGGACGACGGCTTTTACCTTTTCGAGTGGCTCGGATTGGGCGACAGCAGCCAACTGGGACGTTGAAATCGTGCCGACAACGGCTAATATGACCAGTCCACGCTCGGTCGTGATTGCGCAAAATTGCACGATGAACAGCATCGCCATCACCTTTCCGAGCGGCACGAGCCTAACCGTGAACAGTTCAAAAAGCCTTTCGCCGGGCACCTCTTCGGGCATCACCATCAATTCGGGGGCGACGCTGACTGTTCAATCGACCGGCTCGATCTCGCAAGGCTTTATCGACAATTACGGCACGATGAACATTTCGGGCAGCTACACGGCCTTTTATATGACCAACCGGGCGTCAGCGACAATGAATGTGCTGTCCGGCGGCTCGTATTCCTGTCCGGCGTGCGCCGAAACAATGCAAGACGGAAGTATCGTCAATAATTCTGGTACGCTAAACCTCGGCACGGGCAGTACCTGGCAAGCGGACGTAACGAACAACGCCAGCGGCGTCATCACCGACGGCGGCCTCGGCGCACAAATTACACTCGGTGCCAATTCTTCGACGATCAACAACGGTTCTTTTGTGTCCAGAGCGGCCAGAACTGCGGGTACTTTTGTCAACAACGGCACGCTTTCGATGCCGATAACGTGTGCTTTCACAGTCCAATCGGGCGGCTCGTTTACCAACAACAACCTTGTAACCGTTGCGGCCCAAACTGCGCTGAACATCAACGCAGGCGGTACTTTTGTCAACAATGCCACTGTAAATGGTAACGGCACAATCGTACAATCCGGCACTTTCACCAACAACAACAGCGCCATCATTGCCCCCGGCACCAGCCCGGGAACCCTGACTGTCACTGGTGATTTCGACCTCGGCGGTGCTACCTATAATTGCGAGGCCAACGGCACCACCGCCAGCACCCAGTACGACCGACTGAATGTGACGGGAACGGCCACCCTCGGCGGCACCCTGACCGTGACCAGCGGCTATACGCCTGCCAATGGCGATGTACTGACAATCATCAACGCTACGGCCATTTCGGGTACATTTGCCACAGTGAATCTGCCAAGCAACTGGTACCTCAACTACAACCTGCCAGCAACAGGTCAGGTGTCGTTGTCGTACAATGCACCGCTGGTGTCGGCCGCTGCGCTCGCGTTTGATGGCACGAATGATTTTGTGAACCTTGGCACAGGCTTAGGCAATTTTGGGACAGGTGATTTTACGGTGGAAACGTTTTTTAAAACAGCA
>JBIIGO010000031.1:0-10449 GCA_044236405.1 Aurantimicrobium sp. | reverse complement strand
CGAATACACCATCACAGATGGCCGCGGAGGCGAAGCCTCAGCCACCGTGGCGGTGAGTATTCGACCAGAAAGTGAAAACTCTCCTCCTGTGCAGGTGCGTCCAACCAGAGCAGATGTGGTCTTAGGTGGTCAAGTCATCGTTAATGTTTTGGGTGACTGGGTTGACCCAGATGGGGATGCCATTTTTGTTGCCTCAGCTACTGTCGATCAACCAGATTCCTTGTCCTTCTCCCCAGCAGGCCGAGTGGCCTTCACTGACTCGGGACGAGGAGGTGGGGGACTGCGTCAGATTTCACTAGATGTTTCAGACGGCCGTGCATCCGGAGTGGGTTCAGTTGACATCACCGTGCGTGCGGCAGGCCAAGTGCCGATTGTGGCAGAAGCATTTGCCGTGATTGCTCTCGCCGGTCAGCCGGTCACCATAAGTCCAGCCGCCCATGTTCGTGGCGGCTCAGGCACACTCAGTTTGAGCGGTGTCCCCGCTGTTACCGGTGTCGACATTGTTCCGGACTTCTCTCAATTTAGTTTCACTGCGACCACCTCACGGCTGGGGTCGACATATCTGACATACGCCGTGACCGACGGGGATGAAACCACCTCTGGTTTTGTCCGCCTTGATGTCATAGCCCCACCAGATGTTTCTGCTCCCCCCATTACCTCAGCCCACGCGGTCTATGTTGCTTTGCAACAAACCCGCAGTGTGGATGTGACAGCTACAGATCGGGACCCCTCAGGTGGGGTACTCGTGGTCACGGGGGTACTAGATATTCCTCTGGAATCCGGCCTTCAAGTCGAGGTTGTCGAGCATCGGTTGGTTCGTGTCACACTCACCAAGCCATTGGATAGACCGGTTTCCTTTGGCTACAGAATTAGCAACGGTGTCTCCCAAAGCCAGGGAACAATTACTGTGGTGCAAACTCCGGCACCTACCCAAGCACAAGCACCGGTCGCTATTGCAGATGTGGTTTCGGTCCGCGTCGGTGACGTGATCACGATTCCAGTTTTGGAAAATGACATCCATCCCGACGGGGGAGTGCTCAGCCTAGGCTCAGAGCTCGATCAGAATATTCCTCGGTCAGCAGGTTTACTGTTTGCCTCTGGTTCACAACTGAGATTTTTAGCTGCCGATAATCCCGGTACCTACTCAGCCGTTTACCGCGTCAACGCAGATAATGGCCAGTGGGCGTCAGGAACGGTAACCATTTCGGTTCGGGCAATTGATGAGGAAACAAATCAACCTCCCACACCCAGCACCATTACAGCCAGAGCCATTTCAGGACAGACAATCCGCATCCCCATCCCTGTCGTCGGGATTGATCCCGACGGGGATTCTGTGCAGTTCGTTGGATTAGATACAAACCCTGAAAAAGGTTCAATCAGTGAGGTCGGATCAGACTGGATTGAATACGAAGCATCCGCGTATGCCACGGGGACTGACGTTTTCCAATACTCTGTCGTGGATTCGTTGGGAGCTCAGGGGCAAGCAAGTATTCGAGTGGGAATTGCTGAGGCACTTGCCGGGGGACGTAATCCCATCGCCGTTGCCGATAACGTCTATGCCCGGCCTGGGGCAACCGTGTATGTGCAGGCCCTGGCAAACGATTCCGACCCTGATGGCAGGCCACTAAGTCTGACTGGGGTGACCGCCCAGGATCCTTCTGTGACTGCCGAGATTGTCGGTGAGCTTGTCAAGATCACCGCACCCATGACCCCGGGGCGCTATGGCGTTATCTATGACATTGAAAATGATCTAGCTGGTTCTGCCTCTAACTTCATCACGGTGGATGTGCAAACTCAGGCACCGCTGTCAGCACCGGTTATCCGAGATGCTGTGGTCAACCTGACGGACATCCTGGGGCAAGACAGTGTGGATGTGAACGTGTTACGAACTGCCTTCTTTGCTGATGGACCCGTCTCCGAACTTCGTGCAGAGATCGTCTCTGGTTTCTCCCAGAACGCCCGTGCTGTCTCGGCGAATACCATCCGCGTTGAGATTCTTCGCCAAAGTCAGATCATTCCCTTTAGTGTTTCTCACCCACTTGATCCGTCGGTTACCTCGACAGCTTTTATTTGGGTCCCTGGAACTGACGATGCGCTGCCCCAACGCAAACGCGGTGCCCCAGCATTAACAGTGGTCAGCGAAGAGCAACTTCGAATCTCTATCAATGACTATGTCGTGGCGGCCCTTGGCCGTGAGGTACGCATTTCCGACTCTGCAACAGTGCGTGCGACGCACGCCGATGGTTCCAGACTTGTGGTCAACGACACCACTTTGAGTTACACCTCCGAAGACCGCTATTTTGGACCGGCCTCGATTTCTTTTGAGGTCACCGATGGAACCAGAACTTCCACCATTGTGTTGCCGATCACCGTAACGCCTCGAGAAAACATGCCACCGGTGATGCTGGGGGCAAGCATTGATCTGGAACCAGGTCAAGAAAAAACCTTAGATCTGGTCAAAGTCACCCGCTACCCCTATGTGGATGACCAAGACGAGCTTGACTACACCGTCTCCGGTTCAGGTAATGGGGTCAACGCCTCCATTTCTGGCCAAGAATTGACCTTGACAGCTAGCAATGATGCCGTCAAGGGACGCAGTGTTGTCCTTACGGTCACCGTTAAGGATCAGGTCAATGAGGGTAAACCTGGAGAGATTATTGTTCGATTCGTGCCGTCGACAAAACCGTTAGCGATTCCTGCCACAGACAGCATCATTGCCAAGCGTGGTGAAAGCCAAACTATAGATGTTTTGGCCAATGATTCCGCCACGAATCCATTCCCGAATGTGCCTCTGCGGGTGATGTCGGTTCGTGGCGTGAACTCAGAAAACATCCCTGCCGGCGTGAGTGTGACACCGTCAGCGGATAAATCATCCTTGACCGTCTCTGTTTCTTCATCAGCTGCTCCTAGCGACACCACGATCGAATACGAAGTGGCTGATGCCACCAATGACCCAGATCGATACGTCTGGGGCGTGGTTCAAATCTCTGTTCAAGATGTACCGTCAGCACCAGCTGCTCCTACCCGGGCCTCTGGTTTTGTCTCCGGATCCTTGACTCTGTCGTGGCCAGCACCGGCATCAAATAACTCACCGATTACGAAATACGTCGTTGAAAATGATGCCGGCTTCCGTCAAGAATGTACGTCCACTGTGTGCACCTTGGAGGGCTTGCCAACTGGACAGCGTTCACGTTTTTCTGTCACCGCAATCAATGCCATCGGCACCTCGCCACCGAGCCCCTGGAGCGCCTCCCTCAGTGCTGATGTTGTTCCTGCAGCACCGGCTAATGTGAGCATTACGCCAGTGGGCTATGACGCCTCACGCCCCGAAGGTGGTGGCCTTAATGTCTCTTGGAGCGCTGTGGGTACTCCTTCGGGTGGAAGTGCCGTGACGAAGTATGTGGTGCAGGTTATTGAAAACGGTTCGACCATTCGTGGCAGCTTTGAGATTCCTGCCGGCACCACATCTGTGGGCCCACTCTGGTACACGGCAGGAAACTCTTATGTAGCCAGGGTTACCGCCTATAACGATGCCGACTCTGATCAATGGAACACCACCAGTTCCGCATCTGTTGTGGCGGCCGGCCCTCCAACATCTGTGACAATTCAAAATATCTCGAATGCGGCTAATGGCGCATCGACAGTAACGTGGTCTGCTGCTTCAGCGCCGTCTACAGGTGGTCAAGTAAATTATGTTTTGGCAACAAGCTCGAGCTCTCTCTCAGGGCCTTGCCCTGCTGATTACGCATCGCGTCCAAGCACCACAAGCCTGACTGCGACAGACAGGCCCAAAGCAACAGGTCAGTATTTCATTGCCGTGTACGCCTATAACTCTTATGGCTGTGTTGCAGGATATAGCCAAACTGATGTCGTTCAAGTTCCGGGAGCTGCCAACTATGACAGCGCAAACTGTGTTCTCAACGGCCAAGAAAGCTGTGAAGTAAACAGCGTTGGCTCATTTGTGATCAATGTTGTCTCACCACGGGTCAGCGAATATGGCACCCCAGGAATGATTTGGCAGATGAAGGTTGGTTCTCAGTGGGTCACCATGACAGAGCTGACAACCCCGGCGCCGTCCTCACCGACGTTCCAAATTACGAGTTCTCAGTATTTCGAAGCTGGTGGCAGCGGAGGAACAGGCCAGACTGTGAGTATTAGAGGCTGCGCGTCAACAGATAATTGCGGGGCAGAGGGTGGAACCGCCACCATCACCATTCCCCTGCGAACACCTACACCCTAAAGAAATATCAAGGAGAAAAAGATGAGCATGAAGCCAGAACAGGCAGCTGGTTTCCAAAAGGTTTTCGACAAATTGGTCGATAACGTGGAAACAGTTCTGCTCGGGAAGAACCGGCCGATCCGCCTTGCTTTCACAGCAATGCTCAGCGGGGGGCACTTACTGCTTGAGGATTATCCAGGAACGGGCAAAACTTCCTTAGCCAGAGCCATGGCTCAAAGTGTGCAGGGAACACATTCACGCATTCAGTTCACCCCCGATTTGCTGCCTGGTGACATCACGGGTGTCAGCATTTTTGATCAGAAAAAAGGCGCCTTTGAATTTCATAAAGGACCGATCTTCTCCAACATTGTCCTGGCAGATGAAATCAACCGGGCATCTCCTAAAACACAATCAGCACTGCTGGAAGTGATGGAAGAACACCGAGTCACTGTTGATGGTGTGAGTCACTCCACCGGCGAACCGTTCATGGTGATTGCCACCCAAAACCCTATTGAACAAGCAGGAACCTACCGTTTGCCTGAAGCACAGCTTGACCGGTTCTTGATGAAAACTTCTTTGGGATACCCAGACCACGCCTCCACCATGTTGATTTTGGAAGGGTCTGCAAAAAAGAGCGCCAAGGATCTTGATGCGGTTGTTCAAGCAGAAATGATTGTCAAACTCATTGAGTTAGCAAAGACGGTCCACGTTGATAACGACATCAATGACTATGTGGCTCGGATTGTGGAAGCCACCCGTTTCGCCCCTGAAGTTCGACTGGGTGCATCGGTGCGAGGAGCATTGGCGTTGATTCGCGCGGCCCGAGTCCATGCAGCATCACAAGGACGCCACTATGTGATCCCTGACGACGTGAAAGCTCTGGCCGACGCGGTGTTGTCTCACCGACTCGTGCTTGATCCTGAAGCAGAGTTTGACGGTGTTACCGCTCAAAATGTTGTCGGCAAAATTGTGATTGACCTGCCCATCGCTCAGCCTGCAGAATAATGAATTTTCGCGTCGTCACATTACGGGGATGGGGGTGGCTCATCGCCAGCCTCATCCTTCTTATGATGGGGCTGACGCAAGGCTGGCTAGAAATGTTGGGCTTAGGAGTCGCCGGACTGGTCTCTTTTGGGTTCGCCACCCTGTATGCCTTCTTTCGCCATGCCCACCAGGTGAGTTTTACTCTTCCGCACTCTCGCGTGGTGGTGGGATCTCCAGCTGAACTCATCGTGTCTGTGGTCAATCCCACGAATCGGTCTCTTCAAGGCTTAGACATCTTTATCCCGGTAGGGGCAGAAGAACTCTCCTCCCGTGTTCCCCGGCTACGCCGGGAACAAACCGAAGAGATCGTCCTCCCACTTCCCACATCACATCGAGGGGAGCTTGTCGTGGGACCTGCCCGGATTGTTCGTGCTGACCCCCTAGGGCTCATTTCCCGCGAAGTAATAACCGAAGAACAGCGCACCCTCTACATTCACCCGCAGACCATTTCTCTGATGAGTATGAGTACGGGATTCGTTCGAGACCTTGAAGGCACTCCCACTCCAGATCTCACCGACAACGACCTCTCGTTCCATGCCTTACGGGAATATGTCCCCGGTGATGACCGTCGAAACATTCACTGGAAGTCCACCGCGAAGACTGGTCAGTTTATGGTCCGCCAGTTTGAACAAACCAGACGGTCACATTTAATGATTGTCCCAGACACGTCTGCTGGGGCTTATCCCGATGATGCCACCAGTGAGCTGGCTATCAGTGTGTCAGCTTCTTTGGGGCTTCGAGCATTACGCGATACGCGCGATGTGACGGTGTTGGTGAGTGAACAAGCGACACCTCGTCACACGCGGGGCTTGAGTTCATTGCGGGCTGCCGCACGCGATGCATTGTCGAACAAGCCCGAAAGCGCAGGACACGCACAACGCGTCCGTGCACTGTCCACCCTGTCTGCCCAGAGAATGCTGGATGATTTTTCTGGCGTCACAATTGAGCAATCAAGTCCTTCACTTGGACATCTCACCCAGCTCGCCTCTGTTCAGGCTGCTGATGTGTCTGTGGTGTTTATCGTCACCTCTACCCAAGCTCAGGCTAAAGATATTCACTCGGCCTCTGTTCCGTTTCCTGCGGGCACAGAAGTCGTTGTGATCTGTTGTGCGCCGGAAGTCTCTCCTCAGTTTCGAAGGATTGGCCGCTTATCCGTCATGACGGTTGGTCGCCTTGATGACGTCAAACAATTACTCGGTAAGCAGGCGATGATCTCGTGAGATCTCTTGTTGCCCTGATAACTGTGGGGATTGCGGTGTTACCACTGTGGCCTATCTATTCCTCCCCAGCGTTTTTTATCGCCCTAGCTGCCGGGCTTCTTGCTGGGACATTTCTTGCATTGTGGAGTTGGAGACGCTCGTGGTCTTTTCTCACCACGGTGATGGTGGGCGCGGTCATCTTTGTTGTTATTGGTGTACCTGTAGCGGTGCCTTCCCAGGCACTGTGGGGAATTCTTCCCAGCCTCGAAGGTTTGGTCTCTCTTCTAGCCGGTGTGGTGCTTTCTTGGAAACAACTGGTTACGGTGATGCCCCCGGTGGGAAGCTATGAAGCACTTCTCGTGCCTGTGCTTATCCTCACGCTTGCTGGAAGTGCCCTCGCTGTCTCAGGAACTTTGCGGTGGGCAGGAAAACCTCGAGGAAACCTTGTTCCCCTTGTTCCCCTTGGAGTCTTGGGAATTTCTATCTGGCTGGGTCCGTCTCAAGGGTTCTCTTCGGTGTCCATCGCCATCGCAGTCTTTTTACTCAGTGCCCTGTGGTTTGCCTCTGAGAGAGCAGGGGCAACTCCCGCCACCTTCCGCTCTTTGGGCGTGATTGGACTCGCAGCTCTCGTTGCCATCTCAGCGATGTCCCTGGCCAGCGTGAGTAATAGAAATGTCTGGCGCACAGATATTGATCAACCTTTTGTGTTGCAAGAAAACACCAGTCCGCTGTCGGAATATCGCTCATTTATCACCGGCGATCTGGCAGCCCAGACAATGCTTGAGTCTTCCGGGCTTGCTGCAGGCGATGCGTTATCCCTAGTCACATTGGATAGATATACCGGAGTGATTTATGGGGTTGGGGCCGACTCAGCAGATTTCACCAGACTTCCTGGAAGCATGCCTCAGGAGGAATCAGGGCGAACAGTTGTCTCCTCGACAGTAACAATCGGTGATCTTGGCGGCCCCTGGGTCCCCCTTCCGGGTGTCCTGGGAGAAATAGCTTTCGGTTCCTCCTCGCTCACGGATTCTTTCTACTACAGCCGAAAGGCCGATAGTGGGGCGCTCCTGAGTGGACTAGCCTCAGGGGACACCTATCGCGCAACAGGATATGCCTCACCATGGATATCACTATCTGAAATTGGCACACTCACTCCCGGTGATGCCATTGTTCCAGCGCCTGAACAAATGCCTCAGGGCGTCGATGCATTTATTGCACTGAATTCCTCAGGAGCATCCGACCCAGCGCAGCGTCTCCAGCGAACATTGGAAGCACTCATTGACCAGGGTTACATCAGCCACGGCCAAGAGGGAGAACCAGCGAGTGCGTCTGGTCATGGCGCTAATCGGATAGCCGCATTGTTTGCTTCATCACCCATGCTGGGTGATGCTGAGCAATATGCGAGTGCTGCAGCACTGATTGCCACACAAACAGGTTTTCCGTCGCGGGTGGTGATGGGCTTTATTGCAGGCGATGATGCACAGGCTGAAAGCCCCACTGTTTTCCTCGGGGAAGATATGACCGCATGGATAGAGATCAATACCTCCGATGGGTGGGTTGCTCTAGATCCCAACCCACCGGTTCGGCCTATCCCTGACGAGCAAATCGAAGACCCTACCGAAGTGTCCTTCCCTCAGACAGCTGTGGAGCCCCCCACCCAAGAACAGCCTCAAGTCAGCGACAACGCTGCTCCTGAAGCGGTGGAAGAAGAACAAACAGACACCTCAGATCCTGTTTTGCAAGCTGTATTAGCCGTGGTATCCGTGCTGGGGTGGCTGCTGCTCATTCTCGGAATTCTTGTTTCTCCTTTTGCCTTTATTGCCCTTCTGAAATCTCGACGAAAGAAAAGACGACAGTCAGCAGAAGACACCAGGGATCAAGTCTTAGGTGCCTGGGATGAACTCTCTGACCTGTTGCTCGATAACGGCAAACCAATTACCGCCTCAGCCTCCCGGAAAGAAATAGCCTCCGACAGTGGCATGGCTGCCACCGTTCTTGTTGCTGATCTAGCTGATAAAGCGCAGTATTCACAAGACGTGCTCAGTAATGCTGATGCGACTAGGGCGTGGCAGGACGTAGAGGCGGTGGTTGTGGAACTGTCCTCCACGCAGACGCTGAAAGAGCGCCTCTCGGCCACATTTTCCCTGGCGTCGTTTGGCATCACCCGGTCGAGGTTAGCCTCATGGTGGCCATTCCGCAGGTAACATCTCAAGCATGAGGTGCGAGGTATGCCAGAGTGAGCTTCCAGAGGGAGCTCTCTTTTGTGGTGAATGTGGAAGTTCACGTGCCCGCACACAAGCCATCAATGTCGTTCCTGAGGCCAACGTACCTGAGGTGAACGTTGCTGATGAGAAGCTCATGCCTGTCCACGACCAGCCAGAAACAACTTCCACCAATATTCTCCAGCCAGTTGAATCTGTTGAACTCACAGAGCTTTTTGATTCTCTGCCTCAAGAACCGGTTGTCCTACCCCGCTTTGCCGATGAGGCAGAGCTGGGCACCGTGGCTGACTTCACAGTGACATTGGCAACAGGTGACTCTGTTGTGATGACCAGAAGTGCTCTCGTGGGACGAATGCCACAACCTGGTGAAGATGAAGACTTTGAGCATCTCATTGTTGTCCATGATCCAGGTCGCTCCGTTTCCAAAACACATCTCGAACTCGGTGTTGATCAGGGGCAGCTGTGGATGAAAGACCGTGGCAGCGGTAATGGTTCTATCGTTCGTGAGCCTGGAGTTGTTCCCCGCAGAGCTCAGCCTGGAATGCGGTACGACATTGTGCGTGGAACACGTATCGACATGGGAGATCTCCACCTCACCATCGGCTAGTCACCGGTTATCCACGAATATTTTCTTATCCCAGTAATAAGGGTCAGCAACGTGATGACATCGTCGTATGCGCTTTCCTGTGTTCTCTCTGCTTGCTCCGATACTGACTAGCGTGGTGCTCTTTATGGTCACAGGGTCGGCATACGTTCTTTTGTTCGCACTCATGGGGCCGGTCATGGCAGGAGCGTCGTTTTTGGACTCCAAAAGGACAGCCAGGCAACACAAGCACACACAAGAGCAACACACACAAGAAAGCCGCGCATCCGAAGCGGTGGCCTTGCGAGAGCAACATGATCGTGAACGTCACGAGATGCTCAGGCGCTACCCATCCTCAGCATGGTGGGCTTCTCGCGCACGAGAGCTTGTTCCGTATTGGGCAGCCCAGCACAAAGAAGCACACAGTGACACCATGATTCGAGTCGGCCTTCTTCGGGGGCTAGGAACTCCGTTAGTAGTCGATGCCTCTGAAGGCATTTGTGTTCTCAGCGATGAGGTGGAAACGCGCTCACTCATTCGCGCCATGGCAACACAGTTATCGTGGCGCAAAGGTCTAAGTGCTTACGGCCAATGTCACATGGTGGAGCAGGATAGCCAGGCACATATTTATCACGCCTCCACACCCGTGCTGATTTCTGCGGCATATCAGGGACAAGTCACACCTGGGGCGAGGTATATGGTCACCTGCACTGATGGTGTGGGCACTCTCACGGATTTACTAGGCGTGACCGAGGATGTCCATGATGTGGAATATGACTTCCTCACTCGGGCAGAACACTCAGAGATTCTTAGAGCCTATGAACGATTCGACACAGGGCAGATCAACTCAATTTCACAAAGTATTGAGCTGCGTTTAGCAGATCCCACTGAAGCTCTTTCTGGCCGTGCAGAACTTCCGGTGTGCTTGGGACATACGCAACAGGCCCCTCTGTTTATCGACCTGGTGTCAGACGGTCCTCATGCCATTGTGATCGGAAGGACGGGTGCAGGAAAAACAGAGTTTATTCGCAGCTGGATGGCAGCACTGTGTGCCAGTTACACGCCCGATTCACTCAACATTGTGGTTGTGGACTACAAAGGTGGTTTAGGTTTTTCCTCATTCGCTGGTATTCCTCACCTTGTTGGGATGGCAACCGATCTCGATCATGCCAACGCGACCCG
>JBIIGO010000119.1:0-2666 GCA_044236405.1 Aurantimicrobium sp. | reverse complement strand
GATCCTGGGACTGCCTAGCCAAAATCGCAAACTGGTCTTGGAAACGAATGCTCAGCAAGACCAGGGGCAACGTGGTGACAAGGAAGACAGTTCCGAGCAGTGGGTTCAGCGCAAGCAGCAGAGCAAAACCGGCAACCAGCATGATGCTCATAACCGTCAGGTGAACAAAACCAAAAGAAATCCAGCGCCTGACGGTGCTCACATCACCCATCGCCCGGGAGAGCAATTGACCACTTTGCCACTTGTCGTGAAAAGAGACAGGTAAACGTTGGAGGTGTTCATAGATGGTGTTACGCATCTTGCCTTCGAGGTGGACACCGGGTCCAAGAACCAACCAGCGGCGCACATAAATAAAGAAGACTTCGGCAAGTCCCAAGCTCATAATGAGCAGGATGCCTGGAATGATTTGCGCCGTGTCACCTGTGGTTAACGGGTTATCAATCAGCCATCGCAACGCGAAAGGAATACTCAGAGCAGTAGCTGCGGCAGCTAAAGCAGAAATCATGCCGATAATCAGCCTCGGAAAAGCGCCCTGCACAAAGGGAATAACCCGAAGCAAGCTTCGGGTTGTGCTCAGTTGTGCGCTTTTCACAAAAAACCTTTGACGAGAGATAAGGGGCTTGTTCACGATACCGCTTACAGAGATAAAGAGTTTTGCCCCTTTGTTTCAACCTGTCGAGAGATGGTTTTATTCCTTCTGAGTGGTATTCCTATTCTGATTATGCAGAACAGGCGTAGCCTTGAGCCATGCATGATTTTTTACGGCTCGGCGATGAGCGTGATGGTGTCCTCGAGGCAACGGTAAACATTGTTAATGAGATCTGGAAAGGCTTGGATAAAGCCCGAGAAGATGAACCGGAGATGACGCAAGAGGTTATTTCTCTCCTGAAGACTCCCCTTCCTGAAAAAGGAATGGATGCCCAAGAATCTTTAGGTCTTGCTGCAGAGGTTCTTGACCAATCCATTGCTCAATCTCGGCCTCGCTTCCTGGCCTATATCGGCTCCAGTGGACTTGAGATCGGGGCTGCCGCTGACTTCCTGACCGCCTCTTATGACATCAATGTCGCATTGAACTCCAAAGCCTCCACCATGCTGGAGGTGCAAACCAGCAGATGGTTGGGGGACTTTATTGGCTATCCCAATTCTCGAGGCCTGTTTACCTCTGGCGGAACCGTCAGCAATATCACTGGTCTTGCAGTGGCGCGGCAACGAGCCGTTCCTGATTCGCGCCAAAAGGGAAACCATGTTCCTCTAGGGGTCTATTGCTCGAGTGAAGCCCACTATTCGAACCGCCGGGCTGTGGAGCTTCTGGGCTTGGGTAATGAAGCTATCCGGTCGATTGGAATTGATGACCAGCGCAGAATGGTCCCTGCTGACCTGGAAAAGAAAATTAAAGAAGATATTGCCCAGGGCATTACCCCTATGGCGATTATTGCTAGCGCAGGAACCACATTGACCGGAGCGGTCGATCCACTTCGTGAGATTGCACGAGTTGCCCAGCAGTACAACGTGTGGCTCCACGTCGATGGTGCGTATGGTGCTCCTGCGGCAGGAACTGATAAGGCTCGAGACCTGTTTGATGGTCTCGAACTTGCTGACTCGGTCACGATTGATGCACATAAATGGCTGTTTGTACCCAAGGCCTGCAGCATTCTTCTGGTTAAGGATTACTCGGCATTGGCAGAAACCTTTGGCCATGAAGAGGCTTATATGCCTCACAACACCGAAGATCCCAACCCTGTCGATGTGACTTTGGAGTATTCACGGCCACTGCGTGCGTTGAAGTTGTGGTTGGGATTTAAGACTCATGGTGCTGCTGAATTCCGCGCCGCTTTAGAGCACAACCTAGAGCTAGCACAACAGACATATGACCGGGCAAGTGTGAGCTCGCACTATCGCGTGCTTGCTCATCGCCCACAACTCTCGATTGTTCCGCTTCAGCACATCCCTCAGGGCATGACTGACCCCGTGGCAATCAGTGAGCACAATGCTCAACTGTGTAAGGACATTGCCGCAGATGGGCGAGTGTATCTCTCACCTGCCGTTATTGATGGCCACACTTGGCTTCGTCCGTGCTACACCAACTTCCGCACCGAAGAGGTGGACATTGATGTGTTCTTCGAGGTCATTGAAGAGCTGGGAAATAAAAAATCGCGATGAAAGCAATCCAGTTCTCAGAACATGGTGACAGCAACGTTCTGAACGTTGTAGAGATAGACATCCCTTCACCAGGACCTGGTCAGGTTCTGGTGAAGATGGTGGCTACGGGAATTAACTTCATCGACATTTATCGTCGGAGGGGAACCTATTCTCTTGCCTTGCCTCACATTTTGGGCGAGGAAGGAGTCGGCATTATCCAGGAGTTGGGCCGAGGGGTTACCGGTCTTGAGGTCGGTCAGCGTATTGCCTTTACCGATGGACAGAACACGTATGCCGAGTATGCGCTTGTGTCAGCAGATAAAGCGTTGCCGGTTCCAGAGAGTATGGATGACTACGTTGCTGCAGCGCTTCCGCTTCAGGGAATGACTGCGCACTATTTGGTGCGCTCGCTGTTTCCGGTGGATTCTTCTAAGACTATTTTGATTCATGCCGGAGCCGGGGGTGTCGGTCAGTTCGTCATCCAGCTGGCCAAAATGCATGGTGCTCGAGTCTTTACGACGGTGTCG
>JBIIGO010000030.1:0-10474 GCA_044236405.1 Aurantimicrobium sp. | reverse complement strand
ACGGTTACAGGACCGCCGGTGTACCCTTCGGGTGCTTCACCTTCGGCGAAGACAACATCGTTCATACGAATACGCACCTTGGCGTTGAGATCCAGCGAGTGCTGGTCCATCGCCAAGATTGCTTCTGCAACAGAAGAGAATGCGCGACCTTCACCGGTCACACCGTCCTTGACCGTGGTCAAGTGGTGCAAACCAATAATCATGTCCTGCGTAGGCAAGGTCACGGGGCGACCATCGGATGGCTTCAGGATGTTGTTTGAGGCCAGCATCAAGATGCGAGCTTCAGCCTGAGCTTCTACCGACAGAGGCAAGTGAACAGCCATCTGGTCACCATCGAAGTCAGCGTTGAACGCTGCACACACGAGGGGGTGAAGCTGGATAGCTTTACCTTCAACCAGCTGAGGCTCGAATGCCTGAATACCCAAACGGTGCAGGGTTGGTGCACGGTTCAAGAGAACAGGGCGTTCGCGAATGATCTCTTCGAGAACATCCCACACCTGGGGGCGGCTGCGCTCAACCATACGCTTAGCGCTCTTGATGTTCTGAGCGTGGCTCAGATCAATCAGGCGCTTGATCACGAAAGGCTTGAACAGCTCGAGAGCCATTTGCTTGGGCAAACCACACTGGTGGAGTTTCAGCTGAGGACCAACCACGATCACGGAACGACCGGAGTAGTCAACACGCTTACCGAGCAAGTTCTGACGGAAACGACCCTGCTTACCCTTGAGCATGTCAGAGAGTGACTTCAGCGCACGGTTACCGGTTCCGGTAACGGGACGTCCACGACGACCGTTATCGAAGAGGGCATCCACAGCTTCCTGCAACATACGCTTTTCGTTGTTCACGATGATTTCGGGAGCACCCAAGTCCAGCAAACGACGCAAACGGTTGTTGCGGTTAATCACACGACGGTAAAGGTCGTTCAGGTCGGAGGTTGCGAAGCGACCACCGTCAAGCTGAACCATGGGGCGCAGCTCTGGTGGAATCACGGGAACGACGTCGAGAACCATTGCCGCTGGGCTAGTTCCGGTGGTCAAGAATGCGGAGACAACCTTGAGGCGCTTGATGGCACGAATCTTCTTCGCACCCTTGCCCTCGATGATTTCCTGACGCAAGCTTGCAGCTTCACCTTCGAGGTCGAATGTTTCCAAACGACGCTTGATGGCTTCAGCACCCATGTGTGCTTCGAAGTAGAGACCAAAGCGGTCAACGAGTTCGTTGAAGTAGACGTCTTCAGGCTTGAGGTCTCCGACCTTCAAGTTACGGAAGTCATCCCATACGCGCTCGAGACGAGCAATTTCGTCATCGATGGACTTTCTGATCTGAGACATTTCCTTCTCAGCGCTGTCCTTGGCACGACGCTTCTGGTCGCTCTTGGCGCCTTCAGCTTCGAGAGCTGCGAGGTCTGTTTCCAGACGCTGCATACGCTCTGCGATGCGAGCATCACGCTGATCGCCGAGGGTCTTTAGTTCGAGGCGAAGCTCGTTCTCTAGGCCAGGCATATCTGCGTGACGACCTTCTTCGTCAACGTCGATGACCATGTAGGCAGCGAAGTAGATGACCTTTTCTAGATCCTTCGGTGCCATATCCAGCAGGTAACCCAAACGAGAGGGAACACCCTTGAAGTACCAGATGTGAGTTACGGGGGCAGCCAACTCAATGTGACCCATGCGCTCACGGCGTACGGATGACTTGGTGACTTCTACGCCACAGCGCTCACAGACGATGCCCTTGAAGCGGACACGCTTGTACTTACCGCAGGAGCACTCCCAGTCGCGAGAAGGACCGAAGATCTGTTCACCGAACAGACCGTCCTTCTCGGGCTTGAGGGTACGGTAGTTGATTGTTTCGGGCTTCTTGACCTCACCGTACGACCAACGACGAATGTCGTCAGCCGTCGCCAGACCAATGCGAAGCTTGTCAAAAGTGGTTGCGTCGAGCAATGTCTACTCTTTCCTTAGATTCTTAACTTTTTGTCTGACTTCGGTTTAGATTTCGTCGATTGACGAAGACTCGAAGCGGGTGGAGATGTTGATACCGAGCTCTTCAGCTGCACGGTATGCCTCGTCGTCGACATCCTTGAGGCTGACGACATCGCCAGCTTCGTTGAGGACCTCAACGTTAAGACCGAGGGACTGCATTTCTTTCATCAGAACGCGGAACGACTCAGGAATACCAGGTTCCTGGATGTTCTCGCCCTTGACGATGGCTTCGTAGACCTTCACACGACCGACAATGTCATCGGACTTGATAGTCAGAAGTTCTTGCAGTGCATACGCGGCACCGTAGGCCTCGAGGGCCCACACTTCCATTTCACCGAAGCGCTGTCCACCGAACTGAGCCTTACCACCGAGTGGCTGCTGAGTAATCATGGAGTAAGGGCCGGTGGAACGAGCGTGAATCTTGTCGTCGACCAAGTGGTGCAACTTCAAGATGTACATGTATCCCACAGAGATGGGGGCAGGGAAGGGTTCACCGGAGCGGCCATCGAAGAGGTTTGCTTTACCGGAAGAACCGATCAAGCGAGCACCGTCACGAGTGGGAAGTGTCGAGTCAAGCAGACCGGCAATTTCATCCTCGAGTGCACCGTCAAATACGGGGGTCGCAACCTTGGTACCGGGGGCAGCTTCGAAAGCTTCCTTCGGTAACTTGGCAGCCCACTCAGGGTTTCCGTCGACCTTCCAGCCCTGCTTGGCAATCCACCCGAGGTGGGTTTCCAAAACCTGACCGAAGTTCATACGTCCAGGAATACCCAGTGGGTTCAAGACAACATCAACAGGAGTTCCATCTTCAAGGAACGGCATGTCTTCAACAGGAAGAATCTTGGCGATAACACCCTTGTTTCCGTGACGACCAGCAAGCTTGTCACCTTCGGTGATCTTACGCTTCTGAGCGATGTAGACAACAACGCGCTGGTTGACACCAGAACCGAGTTCGTCCTCATCGTTTTCTGCGTCAAAGACCTTGACACCAATGATGGTTCCGGCTTCACCGTGAGGTACCTTCAGCGAGGTGTCGCGAACTTCACGACTCTTCTCGTTGAAGATGGCGCGGAGCAAACGCTCTTCAGCAGACAGCTCTGTTTCACCCTTAGGTGTTACTTTTCCAACCAAGATGTCACCGGGGCGAACTTCAGCACCGATGCGGATAATTCCGCGCTCGTCCAAGTTCGCAATCAGTTCTGGGGACACGTTAGGAAGATCACGAGTGATTTCTTCCTTACCGAGCTTGGTGTCACGAGCATCAACGTCGTACTCCTCGATGTGAATTGAAGAGAGGACGTCGTCTTGAACCAAACGCTGAGACAAGATGATCGCGTCTTCGAAGTTGTGACCTTCCCACGGCATGAATGCCACAAGCAGGTTCTTACCCAACGCCAGTTCACCATTTTGAGTGGCAGGACCATCAGCAACAACCTGGCCAACTTCTACACGCTCACCGGCATTAACAATCACGCGGTGGTTGTAGCTGGTGCCCTGGTTAGAGCGGTCAAACTTGCGCAAGAAATACTGCTGAGTTCCACCAGCATCAAGCTGGACGGTCACCACATCAGAAGAAACTTCGGTAACGACACCAGCAGCAGTTGCCATGATGACATCTCCTGCGTCGATGGCAGCAAAGCTTTCCATACCGGTACCAACCAGTGGGCTGTCGCTGACCAAAAGTGGCACTGCCTGACGTTGCATGTTGGCACCCATCAAGGCGCGGTTTGCATCATCGTGCTCGAGGAAGGGGATCAAGGAAGTACCCACCGACACCATCTGGCGTGGGGAAACGTCCATGTAGTCCACCTCAGCGGCAGGAACGATATCTACTTCACCGGCTTTACGACGAACCAAAACACGCTCTTCTGCAAAGTGGTTGTCCTTGGTCAACGGTGCGTTGGCCTGGGCAACGACGAATTCGTCTTCTTCGCTGGCAGTGAGGTAGTCAATGTTTTCGGTGACTTTACCCTTGACCACGCGACGATACGGTGTCTCAATGAAACCGAACGCGTTAATACGTGCGAAGGATGCCAACGATCCAATCAGACCAATGTTGGGGCCTTCAGGAGTTTCAATCGGACACATACGACCGTAGTGAGAAGCGTGAACGTCACGAACTTCCACACCTGCACGCTCACGAGAAAGACCACCGGGGCCCAGCGCAGAAAGACGACGCTTGTGAGTCAGTCCAGCAAGTGGGTTGTTTTGGTCCATGAACTGTGAGAGCTGAGAGGTTCCGAAGAACTCCTTGATCGCTGCCACAACGGGGCGGACGTTAATCAGAGTCTGAGGAGTAATCGCCTCGATGTCCTGAGTGGTCATACGCTCACGTACAACACGTTCCATACGGGAAAGACCGGTACGAACCTGGTTTTGAATCAGTTCACCCACGGCACGGATACGACGGTTACCAAAGTGGTCGATGTCATCAACATCAACACGAATGTCAACCTTCTTACCGTTACGCGTTCCCGGTACGGTTGCTTCACCGTTGTGCAGAGCAACCAAGTACTTGATGGTGCCCAGGATGTCCTGAACAGAAAGAACAGAGTCAGCCAAAGGTGCTTCAAGACCGAGCTTGCGGTTGATCTTGTAACGACCGACCTTAGCCAAGTCGTAGCGCTTGGAGCTGAAGTAGAAGTTATCCAACAGGGCGCGGGCAGCTTCTGCAGCTACCTGCTCACCGGGACGAATCTTGCGGTAGATGTCCTTGAGGGCTTCTTCCTTGGTCAGGACAGTGTCCTTCTCCAGGGTGGCCAGGATGGAGTCGTAGCCCTTGAACTCAGCTGCGATCTCTTCACTGGTCATACCCAGTGCCTTCAGGAAGACGGTAACCGACTGCTTACGCTTACGGTCAATACGCACACCAACAGCGTCACGCTTGTCGATTTCGAATTCCAACCATGCACCACGGCTCGGAATAATACGTGCAGAGAAGATGTCCTTATCGGAGTTCTTTTCCAGCGTGCGCTCGAAGTAGACACCGGGAGAACGAACCAACTGAGACACAACAACACGCTCGGTGCCGTTGATAATAAAGGTTCCCTTTTCGGTCATGAGGGGGAAGTCACCCATGAACACAGTCTGGGTCTTGATTTCACCCGTGACGTGGTTCATGAACTCAGCTTCGACGTAAAGAGGAGCCGCGTAGGTCTTACCGCGTTCCTTACATTCGAAGATGGTGTACTTCTCAGGTTCTAAGTAGGGGTTGGTGAAGCTGAGCTGCATGGTCTCATCGAGGTTCTCGATGGGAGAAATCTCTTCAAAGATTTCTTCTAGACCCGTGCGAGAAGGAAGGTCTTGACGACCCTCTTTCTTAGCTTCGGCCAGGCGCTTCTGCCATGCCTCGTTACCAACGAGCCAGTCAAAGCTCTCGGTTTGGAGTGCAAGCAGATCAGGCACTGTCAGGGTGTCGGTGACCTTCGCGAACGACAGACGTGAAACGCCTCGACCGTTCTTGAGGGACTTGGGTGTGTTTGCGTTGCGCGCAGCAGCCAAGGAAATAACCTCCGCTGGTCCATCTCGGACCATCATCGTGTCGGTTGGTGTGGGGTGTATTGCTAACTTGAGGTAACTCGGTAAAGTGGGGCAACCCACCTCAGTTGTGTGCAACATGTCCACCGCAATATGAGGGCATGGCAAAACTTCAAGCGCAAATTACAACTCTATAACGACTGGGCACTTTATGTCTAGTTGGCATTGGAAAAAACATCGTTATGGCGGATAATCCCACGTTGACCCTGACATCTTCAGGGCTGCAGGCGCGTATTGAGCCTGACCGCTACCAAGATGGCGCATTTATTCTCGAGATTGATGGCACGCCCCAATCCCACGTCTTTATTGACGACAATGCGGAACTGTTTTTTGAATACGTTCGCCGCATTGGCCATGTGATTGACCTGATCGGCGAACCTGGGGAACCCCTCACCGCACTCCACTTAGGCGGCGGAGCTTTGACTCTTCCCCGCTATATCGAGGCAACCAGGCCCGGTTCCTCCCAACAGGTTATTGAAATAGAGCAAGACCTGATTGATTTTGTTCGCAAGCACCTGCCGTTGCCTAAAAAAGCCAATATTCGAATTCGCTATGGCGATGCCCGTCAGGTGATGGAAAAACTTCCTCAGGGGCTTGTCGGCAAAGTCGATGTGGTAATCGTGGATGTTTTTAGTGGGGCCAGAACACCCGCTCATGTCACCAGTGCTGAGTTTTATGCCGGCGCAGCGAAACTGCTGTCTCCGCGCGGGGTGCTGATCGCCAATATTGCTGATGGACCCGGGCTCGCTTTTGCCCGGGGGCAAGCTGCCACAATTGCCTCTGTTCTTCCCCACGTTGCGGCGTTGGCGGAGACTCAGATTCTTAAAGGCCGCCGTTTTGGCAATGTCGTCATTGCAGCCAGCGCCTCCGATGAGATCTATAGCTGGCTACCCAGGCTTTTGGCCAATGGTCCCCATCCAGCCAAGGCCGTCTATGGAGCAGAGCTTAGGAGCTTTATTGCTCAGGCTCCGATTGTCACCGATGCGACAGCGGTTACCTCCCCCACCCCCAATAAAACAATCTTTCAGATTTCCCGCTAACCATGGCTGACCTTCCTCGCGTTGAAATCTGGGCCAATGCCTTGATCCGAATGTATTTAGATCCCCAGGTGTGGAGTTTTGGTTTTGATCATGCCCGGGCCCGCGCCGGGTTATGTAATTTCACCGACAAGAGAATTACTATCTCAAAGTACTTAGCGGCCAAATATGAAGATGATGAGGTCCACCAAATCTTGCTGCATGAAGTCGCCCATGCTCTGGCAGGCTCCCGCGCAGGCCATGGCCCCCAGTGGAAAAAGATTGCAGCCGAGATTGGCTATGACGGCAAGCGAACCCATGATGGCAGCACTGCCCACGAACTTGCCCCTTGGGTGGGATATTGTCCGGCAGGTCATGCCCACTACCGCTTCCGCTCTCCCACCAAACCCCTATCCTGCGGGGAATGCGGTCGCGGATTTAGCGTGACCCACTTAATCACCTGGAACAAAAGGGAAATCCACTAGGGTGAAAACTACTGAATCGTTTATCTAGGGGCTCGCGTGAAAATCTTTTTACGGTTGACGTTGGACTGCAGTGTTGAGTCTGCATGGGCAGCCTTAGCCGACCCCGCGATCTTTGCCGCCGTGTCTGCGCCCTTGATGAGGTTTAAATCCCTGGAGCCCGGTGGCTTTCCTGAAAAGTGGACCGCTCAAGGCCCCCATCTGGTGGCCATCAAACTCTTTGGGGTTATCCCCATGGGGAAACAAACCATTGACACCACCTTCACCCAACGGCCCGGCGGCGTGAAGATGATGATTGACTCTGGGTCCCCTCAAGCCGGAATGCTCACCGTCATTAAAGACTGGGATCACCGGATGGCTGTGTCTGCATCTAGTAATTCAACAACCCTGTATCGGGACAGACTGAAGATAAAAGCAGGAGTGCTCACACCATTCGTGTTTTTGCCGTTGTGGGTTTTTTGGCAATACCGCGGAATCAAACTGAGGCGTTTAGCCAAAAAATGGAATTAGCGAGATTCAGCTTCTGATTCGTCTAGGGAGACCATTGCGTCAGCGGAAGCTAAGGCTTTGAGTTCCAAAGAGAAATCGCGCATTGCTTCGCTTTGGCGAACCAAGATGTCTTGACGGCGTTGAGCCTTACCCATCATCTCAGCAGCATGCTCTTCAAAAAGCAGGGTGAGAGTTTCAGCACGTGAGCGTGCACGGTTAATGACATTTGCTGCACTCTCACGAGCAGAAGAAAGCAGTCTGTCAGCATCTGCACGAGCACTAGTCATGAATAGGTCACTTTGCTCGTTTAAGTTATCTGCTTCATCTGCGGCAATGCGCTGAACCTCGGCTGCTTCAGCACTTTGTGCTTCAACGGTGGCAACCGCTTCTTCGTGACGTTCCAGGCGTTCACGTTCTGCTTCTTCCAAGGCAAGCTTAATTTCACGTTCAATACGCAGCTGTTCACGTTCAGCAATTTGACGCAATGTTTCCAGCTCTGTCTTGACGTCTTCAATTTCTTGGTGCAAACGCGAGCGAACTTCAGCAGCATCGCGCTGAGCTTCTGCGATAAGAGCAGCTTCACGGCGCTGAGCAGTTTCGCGAACAGTTTGGGCTTGCAAGCTCAATGCTTCTGTTTGCATTGTCAGCTCGGTGACCTGGCGTTCTACTTCATTGCGACGGTCTTCGATCTTGGTCTCTGCTTGGGTAACAATGTCGGCGGCTTTGGTGCGAGAAGAACGAGTAAGTTCTTCAGCCTCTGCTCGTGCTGACTCACGAACGACCTTGGCATCTGCTTCTGCATCTCTGATGAGCTTGTCAGCTTGTTCTTCAGCAACACGAAGAGTCTGCTCAAACGCAGAACCTAAATCAGCAAATGTGGGCTTAGAGTTATTGCGCTTGAGCGCATCACGTAGGTCAGAAAGTTCACGCTCGAGCTTTTCAATCGTGGACAAACCCGAACTCGCGGTTTGGGCAAGTTCTTGCATGCGTGAATCAGCGTCGCGGAAAAGCCTACGAACATCACTGGGATCGTAGCCGTTTTTACGAACGGTTTTGAAATTACGAGAGAGTTCCATAGCTTTAGCTCTCGTCCTTCTTCTCGGCTGTATCTTCATCGACCATGTCTAATGACTCAACAAAAAAATCTTCTTCGGCCTCGACTGAAATGAAGGCATCAGGATCAAAGTCTGGGTCTGGAATCTTGTCACTCATGGCGATGATGCGCAGTTCAGAGTTGAAAGCTTCGACAGATTCACGCTCGAAAGAAAGATCTTCAACAAGCTCTTCACTCTGTTCGAGAAGCAATGAATTACGTTCATCCAAACGCTCAGTGAGAGTAGAGGCACGCGCTCTCGCTAAACGAACAATTCCGGCTGCCTTGTCACGTGCTTCACGAACGAGAGCAACACCGGCCTGGCGTGTCTCGGCAAAGTTTTTCTGTGCTTCAACAACCATGTCGCGACCACGCTGCTTTGTTTCGTTCAACTGTGCATCGGCATCTTCGAGAAGCTGGCGAATATAAATCTCATTTTCAGAGGCAAGACGTGAGCTTTCACGATCTGCTTTGGTACGCGCAGCATCAACTTCATCATTGATGCGACGGTGATCGCGTTCGTGAAGTTGACGCAACGTGTCAATCTCAGAGCGCGACTGATCTACTTCTTGGGCAAGTTCAACCTCAAGCTTCAGACGAGTTTGTTCACCCTCGGTGGCAATAGCAGCAGCCAACTTCTGTGATTCGGCAAATTGAGCTTCGGCAGCAGCAAGCTGCTGCTGCGCCACACGAACAGCGTCGTTGAGTTTCTTTTCTGACTCTGTGACTAAACGCTCGGCACGGCTTTGGGCATCGGCCACGACTTTTTCAGCCTGCTTCTGTGACGTTTCTGTCAGTTGCTTGGCTTCGTCATCTGCAGCACGGCGCACCTGGGAGCTCGAGAGCTGAGCATCGGTAAGAAGTTTTGCAGCCTGCTCTTCGGCAACGCGAAGAGTCTGCTCAAAGGCAGCTCCCAAATCAGAGAAAGAGGGCTTTGCACTGGCACGTTTAATGGCGCTGCGCACTTCAGCAATTTCGCGGGTGAGGTCAGCAACACGTTTATCAATTTCAGCGCGTTCAGATTCAAGGCGATCAATTTCTGCCTGAACTCCGTTAACGGCAATGTTGACCTGATCGGGGTCCAGCCCACGACGAGGCTGCACAAGGGGAAGTTCGAGGTCCATAATGTCCTTTCGCGCAGCCTAATAAAACAGTCTGTTTCAGTATAAGTGCTTGTTCGAGGTATACATTGGGCAAGAAGTCTAAAGTGAGGGGTTTTCACACCCTTACATCTCCTCTAGTTCAAAGCTCCCACGGACGCTAAAGCTGAGCGCAGAACCAGGCCACGACCGCCTTCCATTTCGTTCATGAGCCCAGGGTCAGAAACTTCCTGTGGGGTAAGCCAGGTGATTTCCAGCGCATCTTGGCGGGGATCACAGGTCCCAGTGACGGGCACCACAAACACCAAGGACACCGCATGTTGGCGCTCATCAAAATAGGGCGAGACCCCGGGAAGAGGGAAGTATTCAGCAACGTGACACGGATTAGGGCTTGTCGGAAGTTGCGGAAAAGCCATAGGACCTAAATCTTTTTCAAGATGCCGAAACAGGGCATCTCGAAGAGTTTCCCCAAACATCACGCGTCCAGAAACAATGGATCGCGTCATTTCTCCCGAAGCATTCGCTCGAAGCAGCAGGCCCACTTCGGTGACAACCCCCAGTCCATCAACACGAACAGGGATGGCCTCCACATACAGCAACGGCATTCGCCTACGAATAGCTGCTAGCTCGTCATCACTAAACCAGCCGGGGTTGGAATCTGGGGTTCGAACGCTCATGCTTCATTCTTACCTATGCCACCGCCTTTTTCGACTGATTTTTCAGCGAATTGTGAATACAAGTTGAAATAGGGTAAAACCCCTGATAATTTCAAGTA
>JBIIGO010000029.1:0-10504 GCA_044236405.1 Aurantimicrobium sp. | reverse complement strand
CTTGATGACGCAGCTTCCCGAGCACAACGCGCCTTCGACCTTGAAACTCGAATAGCTGCCGTTCATTGGGACAACGTGCGCACCCGTGATTCTGTGGCCACCTATAACTTGATGGCGTGGGAAGACATGGCTGGTCTTGTTTCAGGTGACGCAGAACGTGAGGGACGCGTAGACCTTGATTTGTGGCTGACAGCTCTCGATGTCCCTGCAGGCTCATTGTCTGAGGTTGTTGTGCGCCAACCCAGCTTCCTTGAAGGCCTTGGCCTTGTGCTCACCGAGAGTGATCTTGAAGAGTGGCGCGACTGGCTAGCCTGGAACGTCATTCATTCAGCCGCGCCCTATCTTCCCGCAGCCTTCGTCACCGAAAACTTTGATTTCTATGGCAGAACGTTAACCGGAACACCGGAGCAGCGTGAGCGCTGGAAGCGAGGGGTGTCCTTCGTCGAAGGATCCATGGGTGAAGCCGTGGGAAAGATTTATGTTGACCGACACTTTCCGACCAACGCAAAAGCTGAGATGGATGTCCTCGTCAACAACCTTATTGAGGCCTACCGCCAGTCCATTAGTTCGTTGGAATGGATGACGCACGAAACTCGAGAGCGTGCGTTAGACAAGCTCGAAAAGTTCACTCCTAAGGTGGGCTACCCCGTGAAGTGGAAAGACTATTCCTCTTTGGAGATAAGCCCGAACGACCTGATGGGGAATGTCCGCAACATTGCTGAGTTTGAATTTGCCAGAGAGCTAGGCAAAATCGGCAAACCGATTGACCGGGACGAGTGGTTTATGACCCCACAAACCGTCAATGCCTATTACAACCCGGGTTTCAACGAGATCGTCTTCCCCGCAGCAATTTTGCAGCCACCTTTTTTCAATCCCAAATGGGATGACGCCGCCAATTACGGCTCCATTGGTGCGGTGATTGGTCACGAAATCGGTCATGGGTTTGATGATCAAGGTTCCCGCTTTGATGGGGATGGAAAGCTTGTGGATTGGTGGACACAGAAAGACCGTGAAGCGTTCGAAGAACGCACGGCGTCTCTGATCGATCAATACAACGCTCTTGCTCCCAAACAAACGCCGGGACACTTTGTTAATGGCGAACTGACGATTGGTGAAAACATTGGTGACCTCGGTGGGTTAGCTATTGCCTGGAAGGCCTACCTCATTTCGTTGAACGGTCAGGAGCCCCCGGTTATTGAGGGACTCACGGGTGCACAGCGCTTCTTCTTGTCCTGGGCACAGTCCTGGCAACAAAAAGGACGCGATGAAGAAGTGATTCGTCTGTTGGCCATTGATCCCCACTCCCCGAATGAATTTCGATGCAATCAGATTGTTCGAAACATCGATGCGTTCTATGACGCATTCGACGTTCGAGACAACGATGAGCACTGGCTTGAGCCTGCTCAGCGTGTGTCCATCTGGTAGCGCCGGTAAGATTGCACCTTATGGCCCCTACCTCTCGTCTTGACGCTGTCATTGCTCTTGCCCAACACCGTGGCTTTGTTTTTCAAGCCGGTGAAATTTATGGCGGATCCAGGTCCGCCTGGGATTACGGACCACTAGGTGTTGCCCTGAAAGAAAACATCAAAAAGCAGTGGTGGAACTACATGGTTCAACGCCGTGATGATGTTGTGGGTTTGGATTCCAGTGTTATTTTGCCTCGCAAGGTGTGGGAAGCATCCGGTCACGTCGAGGTGTTCTCAGATCCCCTCGTGGAGTGCACGAGCTGTCACAAACGTCACCGTGAAGACCACTTAATCGAAGCGTTTGAAGAACGCAAAGGCCGCGCACCGAAAGACGGTCTGGCTGAGGTTCCCTGTCCTGACTGTGGTACTCGAGGCGCATGGACCGAACCCAAGCCATTTTCTGGTCTGCTCAAAACCTATTTAGGTCCCGTTGCTGAAGAAGCAGGCATGCACTACCTGCGCCCAGAAACAGCACAGGGTATTTTTGTAAATTTTGCTAATGTGCTGCAAGCAGCACGGATGAAGCCTCCTTTTGGAATCGGCCAGATTGGGAAAAGCTTCCGCAATGAAATTACCCCCGGTAATTTCATCTTCCGCACGCGTGAGTTTGAACAGATGGAAATGGAATTCTTCGTCGAACCAGGCACCGATGAAGAATGGCATCAATACTGGATTGACCACCGCTTTGCCTGGTATGTCGACCTCGGGATCGATCCAGAAAACTTGCGCCTGTATGAACACGCTAAAGAAAAGCTGTCCCACTATTCCAAGCGCACCGTCGATATCGAATACCGCTTTGGTTTCTCTAGTGGGGAATTCGGCGAGCTTGAAGGTATTGCTAACCGCACTGATTTTGATCTGAAAACCCACTCTGAGCACTCGGGTAAAGATCTGTCCTACTTTGATCAGAACAAGAACGAGCGCTGGATTCCGTACGTCATCGAACCGGCGGCTGGGTTGACGCGTTCCTTGATGGCTTTCCTTGTAGATGCCTACACCGAAGAAGAAGTCACCACCGCCAAGGGAGAAACAGATAAGCGCACGGTTCTCAAGCTTGACCCACGCCTATCTCCCATCAAGGCTGCAGTCTTGCCGCTGTCTCGTAATGAGCAGTTGACCCCCATGGCTAAAGATCTTGCCGGGGAACTGCGCAAGAGCTGGAACGTGGACTTCGATGACTCTGGAGCAATCGGCCGCAGGTATCGTCGCCAAGATGAGATTGGCACACCCTTCTGTATCACGGTGGACTTTGAATCCTTGGAGGATAAAGCAGTGACAGTTCGTCACCGTGACACGATGGCTCAAGAGCGCATCTTGATAGAGGATCTTCACATGTATCTTGCTCTTGCCCTCACCGGCGCCTAGGAGTAGTCATCATGGCAGCAGGTTCTCGCTGTGACGTCTTGGTCATTGGTAGCGATGCCGCAAGCCTTGCGGCCGCCATTGATTGCGCACGAATTGGGTTGAGTGTGACGGTGTGGATTCCCGCCGAGGTGACGTTCTCACCAACCCCACGAACATATACGAACCGAGAGGGAATCGTCGCGGTATTTCTTGATCACTACAAGATTCCGTATTCCATCGAAAAACCACAGCGTGGTGATGAACGAATTCTCGGCATCCCAGGAAACCCCCTCTCTGCCAGGGTTACTCAGGTCCTGGGGAAATCCGGACGGTGGAGGGTCTACCGTGATCGCATCACTCCAATCTTGACCATTGGCGCACAATCAAACTTAGGGGCACTTGTCCAGAAGCGGATGGGTGACGCCGCTCTCACCCAGCTGGTTAACCCTGCAACACAAGAGCTCTATGGCCTGAACGCAGACCAGCTCGACGTCAGCGTCGTCGCACCTGGGCTTTCCGCTGCGATGACTCGTGCGGGATCATTAAGCGGAGGGGTCCTCGAACAATTTGTTGCAGACCCCAGAGTGTGTGAACGACTTATCGTTGAGGGCGGGGACAAGGTCATCATTGATGAACTGCTGTCTACTCTGGAGTATTTCTCTGCAACGGTTGTTCGACCCAAAGATACGTCAGTCAAACTTGAAAAATTTGCCATGAAAGCAGGAGCATTCCTGCTCGATTTTGGCGATGTGGATATTCCAGAAAACATTGACAAAGACCTCATCTTTGAAGTCGGAATATCCGAGATTAACCCTGGTCTAGAAAGTGCACTTCCCGCGTCATTGCAGTCAGCACTCCACGCTCGCAGGCTCATATTGAGTGATCCTGAGAATCCACCCATTGGGCCCACAGCAATTCCAAGCTAGGCTAGAGAAGAAACATATTCCATTTTCGACATATTGAACGGAAAACCATTATGAAAGGCAAATTGCTTTTTCTCCTCGGACTCGGGGTTGGCTACGTCTTCGGCACACGGGCTGGACGTAAGCGCTACGAGCAGATCAAAGCTGCCGCTCAAAACATTTGGGAATCTGAACCGGTTCAGTGGTCAGTAAACCAGGTGCAGGATGCTGTGGGGGATGTTGCGGAAGAAGCCATCACCGCGGCCAAGAAAGTTATTCATCAGGTCACTGGTGAAAAGCCAGCGGCGAAGAAGAAGCCTGCGGCACAGCCTGCAGCGCGTAAGGAACCAGCCGCCCGCAAGACTCCAGCAAAGCCCGCAACAGAAAAGTAACCCATGAGTTCTTCAGCACCACAGCCCGAGAAAGAGAGCACAGAAAAGTCTCTCTTCGCTCTGCTGCGTGAAATCCCTGGATTGTTCATGGATCTCCTGCGCGCAGAATTTGAGCAGTTCAAGCGGGAGATGGCGCGCAAGCTCAAGAACATTGGGGTGGGCTCTCTGCTCATCTTTATTGCCTTGATTTTGCTCAGCTACCTCACCTTCACCCTGTTGCTAGCAGCGGTGCTGGGATTAGCAACGGTCATGCCTGGCTGGGCAGCCGCACTGGTTGTCTCAGGTGCGATTTTGTTAATCGTCTTGATCCTTGTGGGTATTGCTGCTGTGAAGTTTTCCAAGGTAAAGACTTTGGTGCCAGAAGAAACTATCGACAGCATCGTGAAGGACTCTCACGCCATCAAGGGAGAACGCGATGACTCCTAATAGTGGAATGAAACGAGTAAACGAAGAAGAATTCTTCACTGAGCCTTCCTATGTCTCAACGCTGTCGCAAGATGAACTCATTGATCACATTGCCCAGACACGCGCCAAGCTCTCAGGCTCCCTGGACCAGCTTGAAGAAAAAGCCGATGTGCCTAAGCAGCTCAAAAAAGCACAAACCCGAATGAAGAAAAAGTTTGTGCAGCTTAAAAACGACCAACCTCTTCTTCTGGGAGCTATTGGATTGGGTGCTGCTGTGGTGGCAACAGCCATCATTGTGGCCGTTGCACGCTCTGGCCGAAAGTAACAATGTGGTGACAGCTTCCTCAAGAAGCTAAAAATGACCCATCTGAGTTTGTTATCTGGGCAAAGCAGGAGAACAATAGGGGTCGATGTCTTTTACTTCGCCGATTGAAACGCGGCCACTGTTTGGCCACCGTGCTCTCGTCCCTCGGGGAGGCCCATGGGGCGATGCTGTTGCATCCGCACTGAGGTCTAAAGGGGCGGCTGCAGTTATTGCCCCGATGATTAACTTTCAGGCCACCGATGATCAAGCTGCGTTGACCACTGCCTTAGAAAAACTCTCTGCCGGAGAATTTGATTGGGTCACCTTGACCAGCGCCACGACAGTTGATGTTCTTCTTGCCCATGGCGCACAGATCCCTGAGTCCACCCGAGTGGCGTGCGTGGGTGAAACAACTTCGACTGCCCTTGCTGCTGCCGGATATAAAGCCGACCTCGCACCGAGCGAAGATAACACCGCACATGGTCTGTTGGAATTGTGGACCGGAGCAACCGGCGGTGTTATCCCGCTGAAGGTGCTCACTCTGCGTTCTCAGATAGCCGTACCTGTATTGACGGAAGGCCTCATTCGTATCGGCCACGAGGTTTCCTCAGTGGTGGCTTATCGCACGGTGGGTGTCGAAGTTGCTGAAGGCGTCATTTCCGATGTGCGTGAGGGAAAACTCAATTCCATCTTCGTCACCTCAGGATCTGTTGCCGAACAGATTTCGATTCAATTCGGTGAGATTCCATATGACACTCTCGTTGTGGCAACCGGCCCCCGCACCGCCAAGGATGCGGAAAGCTTCGGGCTTCGCATTGATGCTGTTGCAGCAGATTTGGGAATTGATGCCCTGGTAGACGTGTTGCTCTCGAGGGAAGCTCGGGTTTAGGCCAGCTGAGCGGCGTGCTCGCTGCAGAAGGTGGGGCGCTGCTGGCAATCCGCACACACAACGTGCTGTTCCCGGCATGATGTATCGGCACAGTTGACCATTGTGTTCGAGGCCGTGCCACACTCTGCACATTCTCCGAGGATCTTGACGTTCGGGGCGAAGTCAATCGAAATACGGTTATCGAAGACATAGAGGGAGCCTTCCCACAACCCTTCGTTTCCGCGCGCTTCGCCATAACGAACGATGCCACCGTCTATCTGGTAGATCTCTGTAAAGCCCCGTGCTTTCATGATGGGAGTGAGAATTTCACATCGAATACCACCGGTGCAGTAGGTGACCACAGGCTTGTCTTTGAGGTGGTCGTATTTGCCGCTCTCAATTTCTTTCACAAAATCATGGGTGGTTGTCACATCTGGAATGACGGCATTCTTAAACCGTCCAATTTGTGCTTCCCAGGCATTACGTCCGTCAAAGAACACAACGTCGTCTCCACGCTTGTCCACGAGAGCATCGAGTTCGTGTGGCTTGAGTTTTGTTCCACCACCAACAATGCCGCGGGCAGAGACTTCGATTTCTTCGGGAACACCAAAGGCAACGACTTCTGGCCGTGTCTTTACGCTGAGCTTAGGAAAATCGAGGCTGAACCCGTTCTCATCAAGACCGGTGCCATCGCTCCACTTGGCGTCGAGTTTTTTGAAGCCGGGAAACTCTTTTGTTTTGCGCAGGTATGTTTTCACCTTGTCGATATCTCCACCAACAGTTCCATTAATGCCGTGGGGGGAGACAATGATGCGACCACGAAGGCCTAAGCCTTCGCACAGGTCGCGTTGCCACAGGCGCACTGCGTCGGGATCCGCAATCGGTGTGAAGGCGTAGTACAGAAGAATTTTGGGAACTGCCATATCTCTAGGGTAAAGGGTGTGAAGCGAACCCGCATTATTCATATTGACAATCATTATCAATAAGGATTAGTCTGTTGCTATGAAAATTCTTTCTTTGAGTGTTGCCTCCCTTTTCGTCGTTGCGGGACTGACCGCGTGCTCGAGTACTCCGGCTCCTGCTGAAGGTCTCCAAGTTGTCGCAACGACAACTCAAGTCACCGAATTCACCTCCACGCTGGTGGGCGAGACCGGTGAGGTCACTGGGCTTATTGGTCCGAACCAAAGTGCACACAGCTTCGACCCCTCAGCCCAACAGCTCCTGGCTTTAGGCGAAGCTGATGCTGTTGTTATTAACGGCGCAGGGCTTGAGCCTTGGCTTGATGCAGCGCTCGATGCATCTGGTTTCTCTGGAGAAATTATTGACGCGTCAACGGGAATCACTCTCCTTCAATCTGGTGAATCGGCTGAAGACCACGCTGCTCACGCTGAAGAAGAAAGCCACAACCACGCTGAGGGCGAAGAACAAGCCCATGCCGAAGGTGAAGAACATGCTCATACAGAGGGTGAAGAAGGCCACGACGAGCACCATCACGCAGACGGAGATCCTCACATCTGGACTTCACCGGCTAACGCCATTGTTATGGTGAATAACATTGAAGAAGGTCTTCTGGCGCTTTCCGCAGTTGATTCAGCCACAGCCGAAGAAATTCGTATCCACGCAGATGAGTACGAAGCTCAGTTGGTGGCATTGGATGAGTGGGCAGCGGCAAGCATTGACCAGGTTCCCGCAGAACAACGTCTGTTGGTCACCAACCACGATGCCTTTACCTACTTTGTTGATGCATATGGGTTGACCTTTGTCGGTTCGATCATTCCTGGATTTGATGACAATGCAGAGCCCAGCGCTGCCGAGCTTGACCAGCTGATCGCTGACATTAAGTCCTCCGGCGCACCAGCTATCTTCTCGGAAAGCTCGATTTCACCCAAGCTTGCCGAAACAATTGCCGCTGAAGCCGGAGTCAAGGTTTACTCCGGTGAAGAGGGACTGTATTCGGATTCTCTGGGCGTTGCCGGATCATCGGGAGAAACATATATTAAGGCCACGGTTCACAATGTGACCGTTCTGATGGAATCATGGGGATATACACCACTTCCTCTTCCATCTGAATTGAGCTAATGGCCTCAAAAACTCCTCACGAACCTCCACACGAGTACGAGACGGTTGTGGAGGTTCGTGGTGGTGCCTTCAGCTATGGCGGAGCACCTGCGCTAAGAGACGTGGACTTTAGCCTCCAGGCAGGCCAGGCCCTTGCCTTGATTGGACCTAATGGGTCGGGAAAATCAACCTTACTTAAGGGCATTCTGGGGCTGATTCCTCAGGTTGAGGGCAGTATGGCCACCACCACGGATGAATCTCACATCGGCTATCTGCCCCAAAACGAACACATTGACCCAGAGTTTCCGGTCACCCTCAAACAAGTTGTCATGATGGGTCGCTATCGCTCTATGGGCATGTTTCGGTTCCCCACAAAAGCCGATCGCGATGCAGTTCGAAATGCCATAGAGGCAGTGGGGTTAACTAACGTTGCCTCAGACCGGTTCGGGTCCCTTTCTGGTGGACAGCAGCAACGCGGGTTCTTAGCTCGCGCCCTTGCTACAGAGCCCGCACTTTTGTTGCTGGATGAGCCCTTTAATGGACTTGATCAACCCAACCGCGATGCCCTCATGAATACAGTGCGGGTTCTCAAAGAGCGCGGTGTGGCATTGATTATTACCACCCACGATTTAGATCTTGCCCGGGAAGTGTGTGATCAGGTCATGCTGGTCAATGGCACTCAAATTGCCTGTGGACCACTCGAGGATGTGCTCACCCTAGAAAACCTGCAACAAGTTTTCCAGGATGTTCAGGTCGAAATCGACGAACACACGGTGGTCGTTCCCGGCCACGAAGGCCACTAAAGATGGATGTCCTCACGTCCCTGACGTCGGCATTTAACTTGCCCTTTATGGGGCGGGCTTTACTTGTGCTGATTGCGCTCAGTATTGCTGCCGGACTTATTGGAGTGCTCATCAACCTTCGAGGCCTGGAGTTTGTGGCCGACGGACTGACCCATGCCGTCTTTCCGGGGATCGCGGCTGGATTTATTGTGGCGGGAAATCCCGGTGTTCTGGTGGGGGCGTTAATTGCCGCAGGGGCAGCAACGATTGTGTTGACCCTGCTGAGTAATAACAAAATCAGTTCTGATGCCACGACCGCCATTGTGCTCACGGCAATGTTTAGTATCGGTGTGATTATTGTCTCCTCCAGCCCTTCTCGCTCAGGTGGTCTCGAACAGTTACTGTTTGGTCATTTGCTTACCCTGACAGATACCACCGCGCTGATTACGGTCGTCGTCGCAGCAGTTGCCGCACTGTTGGTCCTGCTTACCCTGAGGCGTCAGATTTATCGCTCATTTGACGAGGTTTCTTCCGTGGCTTCTGGATACAACAGAGTTGTGACTGACCTCATTCTCAATATCGCCATCGCGTTGGTGATTGTTGCCGCATCCACGGCCATCGGAAACCTCTTGGTGCTCGCGATTTTGATCGTGCCTGGTGCTTTGGCCAGGTTGGTCAGTACCAAACTGAGCGTGATTTTTGGTGTGGCCATTGCCAGCGGAATTCTTGCCTCCTGGTTGGGCCTTGCTGCTGGCTTTACCTTCTCAGTCAACCAAGGGGTCAATATGCCCGGCGGTGCAACCGTGGCATTGGCCTTCATTTCGTTCTATGCGGTTGCGTTGTTGATTAATCTCGTCGCGAAGCGGGTGCGCACATGGGCTATCTAGAACGTGCACTAATTGCGATAGCGCTGATTGGGGCGCTCACTGGTTTTGCAGGAGTCTTTATTGTTCTGCGTAAACGTGTCCTCTTTGCCCAGGCGCTCACCCACGCCACCTTCCCCGGAGCAATCATCGCCGCGGTACTGGGAGTCAACATGCAATGGGGGGCTCTCCTTGCGTGCCTCTCTTTGGCGGCAATACTCACTGCCCTGAGCAAATTGCAGGGGCAAGGCACTCAGGCCGCTTCTGGTGTGATGTTGACGGCAGGTTTTGCTTTTGGTGTTGTCCTGCAGGCCCTGAACCCTGATATCCCGGTACAACTTGATTCTTTCCTCTTTGGTTCTATCCTCTCGGTGACATGGATGGACGCAGCTGTTGCAGCTACGTCTTTGCTCATTGTCTTGGTGATTGTCGCGGCATGGGGAAAGCAGCTAGTCTTCTTCCTTTTTGATGCCGAAGCATATTCCGCCACAGGCCATAAGCCCTGGGTGATGGAAGGCCTTATCTTGCTAATCACGGTGGTTGCTGTAGTAGCCGCACTGCCTGCAGCCGGAGCTATTTTGTCTATCGCCCTCATCGCAGCACCGGCAGCCGCAGCCCGGTATTTCAGTGACAAACTTTCCGTGCTGTTATGGCTGGCTCCCACCTTAGGGATCTTCTCAGGCGTTACTGGATTGCTCCTATCGAGATGGCTAGGCTTAAGCGCCGGAGCAAGTATTTCCTTGACCGCCGCACTGATATTTGTCATTGCCTGGTCTACCTATTCCCTGCGCCGCCCTCTTCCCCAAGGAGCACTGGTATGAAACGCAACACCTGGCAGCGCGATGCTGTCAAAGATGCCTTGAACAAGCGGGAAGACTTTGTCAGTGCCCAAAAACTTCACACCCAACTCAAACTTGATGGGTCCACTATCGGGCTGGCAACGGTCTATCGGACGCTGACGGATCTGGTGGCCTCCAAAGAAGCGGATGCACTTCAGTCCCCCGATGGGGAAAACTTGTACCGAGCCTGCGTGAGTGAGGGTCACCACCACCACTTGATTTGCCGTTCCTGTGGTCAAACCCAAGAAATTAAGGCAGAAGCTGTCGAAGCGTGGGCTGCT
>JBIIGO010000118.1:0-2692 GCA_044236405.1 Aurantimicrobium sp. | reverse complement strand
AAACTGACTCTTCCTGCCCGAATCTTTCCATTTTTTGTCGATAACACTATGCCTTCTGGTTGAGCATCCAGGTGTGTCACAGGAGAATTCTCATAGATCATGACCCCAGCATCTAAACACGCAGTCATGAGCGCGTTAGCAAGTTTGGCGGGATGAACTAAAGCAGTTTCTTTGGGCTCGAACAAAGCACCTAAATAGGTCGGTGAAGAGATTTTCTTTTGTATCTCTTCCTCGGTCATGAAGATGGTGCGCTCACCGTCTGCTTCGTGGCGCAGGTCCGCTACTTGATACTCCTCCGTGGCCACGGCAAATGAACCATTGCGTTCAAAGTCCACATTCCATTTGTTTTTTGTAACTGTTGCCTGAATCTCGTCGAGGTTTTCCATTCCCAACCGATCTAGAAGATCGTATTCATCAGGGAAGCGGGTCCGACCATTGGATTCACCGTGGGTCAGAGTTGATTCGACAAATCCACCATTGCGTCCAGAGGCAGCCCACCCACAGGTCTTTGCTTCCAGAACAACAATTCTGGAAAACAGTTTCTTTTGTGCGGCGATTAACGCTGTCCACAACCCGGTGTATCCGCCTCCAACAATCACGAGGTCTGCGGTGTCATAGCCGGCAAAGTGGGGCTGTTTTGTAGACCTCGGAGCATCCTCGGTCCAAAAAGGTTTGAGAACTGACCCAGATAAGGAATGGTCAATAACGTTCTCAGCGGTTGGGTGGCGCTCAAAGACGGTTGAGCCCATAACTATCACTCCATTGCGATGCACTGTGTGCGGTGAGTTCATTCTAGAAGGCGACCCTGCTCGTCCGCACGCTCTAGGCTAGATATGGATTTAAGGAAACACAGATGTCTCATTTTCACGTTGTCGAAAAGTCACTCCATGAATTACGTCACGCCCTAGATAGCGGTGAAACCACCAGCGTTGAACTGGTTGCCGAGTATATGAACCGCATTGCGTTTTATGATCGACACGGCATCACCCTCAATGCTGTTCCCGTGCTGAACCCCGATATGTTTCGCGATGCACGGGAAGCTGATGAACGCAGAGCGCGGGGGGAGATTCTCAGTCCCCTTGATGGCATTCCTTACACCGCAAAAGATAGCTACAAAGTAAAAGGACTCACGGTTGCCGCGGGTTCTCCTGCTTTCGCAGATTTAGTTGCCACTGATGACGCGTTCACCATTTCGCAGCTTCGACGCGCAGGCGCTATTTGTTTAGGGCTGACAAATATGCCACCGATGGCTAATGGTGGCATGCAGCGCGGACTCTATGGCCGCGCAGAAAGCCCCTATAACGCAGACTTTCTGACTGCTGCGTTCGGGTCTGGTTCTTCAAATGGGTCAGGAACAGCAACGGCTGCAAGCTTTGGCGCCTTTGGCTTAGGCGAAGAAACGTGGTCTTCTGGCCGTGCTCCCGCATCTAACAATGGGTTGTGTGCCTACACGCCCTCTCGCGGAGTGATTTCAACCCGCGGTAACTGGCCACTTGTCCCCACCATGGATGTTGTTGTTCCTCACACCCGAACTATGGATGACATGTTGGCTGTGTTGGATGTTGTTGTGGCTGACGACGCAAACAGCCGCGGTGATTTCTGGCGAATGCAACCGTGGGTATCCACGCCCCCTAGCTCTCAGCTTCGGCCTGACTCGTATTTTTCGATTGTGAACCCCCAATCGTTAGAAGGCAAGCGCATCGCGATCCCCACGATGTATATCAATGCGGACACGGACACCGATGACCCCATTGAAACTAGGGAGTCTGTCGTTGCACTGTGGAACGAAGCTAAAGCAGAACTAGAAGCACTGGGTGCCACTGTTATTGAAACTGATTTTCCTGTGGTCACAAATTATGAAAGCCATGGTTCTGGAGCTAAAAATCTTGTCGCACGAGGCTTAGTTCCTGAAGATTTTGCGAACTATGAACTTTTTGAATTGTCGATGTGGTCATGGCATGACTTTCTCGAGGCCAATGCTGACCCCCACCTCAACGCACTAGTTGGCGTAGACGGGGAGAAAATCTTCCCTGTTCCAACTGGATCAGTTCCCGGTCGATACGATGACCACCTACATCGCTTTGCTCCTGAAGATGTTGAATTAGAGGAATATGTTATCCGCGCCCGTAAGGACGGGATTACTCCGCTGACAGAAATTCCCACGATGCGCGAAGGAATTATCGGCTTGGAGAAAGCTCGTGAGATAGATCTTGAGAAGTGGATGGATCAACTTGGGCTGGATGCTGTTGTCTTTCCCGCTGTCGCGGATGTGGGACCTGCGGATGCCGATGTAAATGCTGACTCCGCAGACCTTGCGTGGAGAAACGGAACCTGGGTCGCTAACGGGAATCTCATTCCCCGCCACCTTGGTATCCCCACCGTCACCACACCTATGGGAGTCATGGCAGATATAGGCATGCCTGTGGGGCTGACTTTTGCGGGCCGAGGGTATGACGACACCAAACTATTAAGTTATGCCTGGGCTTTTGATCACGCCAGAAACCACCGCATCATTCCACCTCGTACCCCTGAGCTCGCTCCGATTAAGTGGCACAAAACCGGCTTAGGCACAGCAACAACTCCGATTCTTTTTGTCGCGGCATTAGCAGCGAAGCCTCACGATGGACACGTACTTATTCAGGTCACGGTGACTACTGACGCAGAAGAAATTGCTGTGTCCATCAATGGTGTG
>JBIIGO010000117.1:0-2719 GCA_044236405.1 Aurantimicrobium sp. | reverse complement strand
ATGGGGTCACCAGATGTTCGAGAAATTGATGGAGTTGGCGGTGGACACCCCCTCACCTCCAAGGTTGCTGTTGTCAGTCGCTCTGAGCGTGATGGCAGTGATGTGGACTATCTGTTTTTGCAGGTGTGGCCTGATCGAGCTGAAGTCAGTGATCAACAAAACTGCGGAAATATTCTGGCGGGGGTGGGCCCTTTCGCCATTGAACGAGGACTTGTACAAGCACAGTCAGATGTGACGCCAGTCTCTATTTATATGGTCAACACGGATTCCACCGCGACCGCCTTTGTCGAAACTCCAGGTGGCATCGTCAACTATGCCGGTGATGCCCGCATCGATGGAGTTCCAGGAACACACGCCCCCATCATGATCAACTTTGAAGATGTCGCTGGCTCGAGCTGTGGCTCATTGCTGCCCACCGGCAACGTTGTCGATGAGGTATTAGGTGTTTCTGTGACCTGTATCGACAACGGGATGCCGGTGGTCTGCCTGTCCGCCGCTGACTTAGGAATCACCGGATATGAGAGCCCTGCAGAGCTGGAAGCAAACACCGACCTGCGTGAAAGGGTCGAAGCCATTCGTTTAGCTGTGGGACCGATGATGAATATGGGAGATGTCACCAATAAGACTGTTCCCAAGATGAGCATTCTCTCTCCGGCAACCAATGGCGGTTTGGTTAACACCCGCACGTTTATCCCGCACCGCGTCCATGAATCCATTGGCGTGCTAGGTGCGGTTTCGGTAGCTACTGCCTGCATGCTTGAGGGCAGTGTCGCCGCCCAGATTGCTGGGCTCGACACCGTGGCCTCCACTATGGATATTGAGGTCGAACACCCCACCGGGTTCTTTACCGTGACCATGGATGTGGACACATCTTCTGGCACCCCTGTAGTGAAGAAGTCTGCTTTATTACGAACCGCACGGATGCTGATGTCCGGCGATGTTTTTGTTCCACAGTCTGCTTGGGAGAACGCATGATTATCGATTGCCACGGCCACTACACCACGGCTCCGGAGGCCCACAATCAATGGCGCATTGACCAGCTTGCCGCCTATAAAGCAGGAGAGCCCTCACCTGCCTATCCAGAGATCTCCGATGACACCATTCGTGAAACCATCGAAGGTAACCAACTGCGACTGATTACCGAGCGTGGATCAGACCTGACGATCTTCTCTCCTCGGGCCTCCGCGATGGGTCACCACGAAGGTGATCAACGCATCAGCTTGGAGTGGACCGTTGCCTGCAACAACCTCATCAAACGTGTCGTTGATCTCTATCCAGATGTTTTTGTGGGCGTCGCCCAACTGCCTCAATCACCCGGGGCTGACCTCACAGCCACCATTGCAGAAATGGAACGTTGCATTAACGAGTTGGGATTCATTGGCGTCAACCTGAACCCTGACCCCAGCGGCGGTAAATGGGAAACCGTTCCCCTGACAGACCCCTATTGGTATCCCCTCTACGAAAAGATGGTGGAACTGAATGTTCCCGCCATGATTCACGTCTCTGCCTCGTGTAACCCCAATTTCCACGCCACCGGAGCGCACTATATGAATGCGGACACCACCGCATTCATGCAGCTGCTGCAAGGAAACTTATTTGGGGAATTCCCCACCCTCAAATTCATCATCCCTCACGGCGGCGGAGCAGTTCCTTATCACTGGGGTCGCTATCGCGGTCTGGCGGACATGCTCAAGCAGCCCTCACTGGATACCCACCTGATGAACAATGTGTTCTTTGACACCTGCGTGTATCACCAACCCGGTATTGACTTGCTGGTGGAAGTTATCGATAACAAGAACATCTTGTTTGGTTCAGAAATGATTGGTGCCGTGCGCGGTATTGATCCCACCACTGGGAACTACTTCGATGACACCAAGCGCTACATCGATGCCGCAGATATTAGTGAAGACGAGAAGAACAGTATCTTCTCCACCAACGCTCGTGCGGTCTTCCCCCGGCTAGATGCCACACTCACGGAGCGTGGATTATGAGCCCCGCATTTGTAAAAGATGCCGACTGGCTTGATTGGCACCCCAACCCCAGCAAGCCCACCTTCACCCTTCCCGCAGGTGCTGTTGATGCGCACTGTCACGTCTTTGGTCCAGGAGATATCTTCCCCTTCGCCCCAGAACGCAAATACACACCCTGCGATGCCAGCTGGGAAGACCTCTTTTCCCTACGCGACTACTTAGGTTTCGATAAGAACGTTGTCGTCCAGGCCACCTGCCACGGATCCGATAACTCTGCGCTGTTGGATGTGCTCGAACGCTCAGAAGGTCGCGCTCGCGGCGTTGTCACAGTCAAGCCAGATATCTCTGCTGAAGAACTCCAGCGTATGCATGATCTGGGTGTGCGCGGAGTCAGGTTCAACTACGTTAAGCGACTGGTTGACCCTAAGCCTGATGAGTACTACCGAGAAATCATCGAAAAAATCAGACCACTGGGATGGCATGTTGTGCTCTACTTTGAGCCTGCAGATTTGAAAGAAAAGAAAGACTTCTTTACCTCCCTCAATATCCCCTTAGTCATTGACCACATGGGACGCCCCGATGTCACCAAGCCAGTAGACGGTCAAGAGTTTGAGATGTTTTTAGATTTCATGCGCGAGAACCCCAATGTGTGGTGCAAGGTCAGCTGCCCAGATCGTTTGACGGTGTCAGGGTCACCGGAATATGCCGATGTGGTTCCGTTTGCTAAAAAAATCGTGGAGGAATTTCCT
>JBIIGO010000116.1:0-2725 GCA_044236405.1 Aurantimicrobium sp. | reverse complement strand
GGATTGTCAAAAAATAATGTCCCATTATGGCAACGATTCTGCTGGATAGTCCTGGCCGACCACGATCGTAATCTGCGCAGAGCTCTCTAAATAGTTATCCGAAAGCTTGATTGAGCCGTATCCCAATGACTCCACAACACCCCTGGCTGCACCTTCATACATAGGAGCGATGTAATACACAAAGGTCTCTTCAACGGCTTGGCTTGCGTTGGAGCGGGTTCCCACAGTCCAGCCTTCAGCCGCCAATTCATCGCCCACTATTGTGGCAACACCGGTTGTTCCAGTGGCATTAAGCACGTTGACAACCGCTGCAGGATCCACGGTGGGTTCCGCTGTGGGTGCTGGGGTGGCTGACGCTGTGGCAGCAGGCCCAGCAAACAACGATTCAAAATCGCTCAGGCTGATACTGCTGCTGGTGACAATCATGGTTCCCACACCAGCGAAAACAAGGACACCTGTGGCGAGAGCGCCCCAGGCAAACTTAATCCAGCCAGCCCCTTTACGTGCAGGAGCACGGTGAACACCTCGACGTGTTCCGGAAGGAACAAAATCGTCGAATTGATCGCGGGGCATCTTCTCGGCCATGACCTTTATTCTCTCGTACTTTCTGTATGGGTCGGGTTTATCGCAGATGCCCGAGAGTTCTCTCGGCGTTCATACAGCCTGGACAATCGCGTGACTAATTCTGGGTCATATTCCATGGCATCTTGTGTGCGCACAAGTCTGACCATCAGTTGTGAGTATCTGGCCGGGGAAAAATCAAAGGTTTGCCTGATGGCGTCTTCTTTCCCTGTGGATTTTCCCTGCCAGGCACGTTCAAAATCTAGAAGTGCTTTGTCTCGGTCATCCAACACGGGCCGGCTATGGGACTCGAACCCACAACCCCCGCTTTACAAGAGCGGTGCGCTACCAATTGCGCCAAGCCGGCTTGTGTCAGGCCTTACAGCCTGACAACTCAATAATCCTATCCTGCTGAAGGAGTAGGAGTTGGTGTGGCAGCAGAAGCTCCCGCAACCTGAGTAACAAAGGCCAAGAATGCCTTGGGGTCGTTGTTTGGTCCGGTGTAGACCTTGCCATTGACCACAACAGTGGGTGTTCCCACACCCTGTGCACCAGATGCTGCAGCTGCCTCGGTCATCGGACCGGTCAGCGCGCGCTCGGTGGCAGCAAGGGTCCAGGGAATGAACTGCTTGTCATCAATACACTTATCGATGTTGCTCAGGTTCTCAGGCTTCTGGCTGGCAATGATTTGTTTGAGGTCATCATCGCTCAGGCTTGTTGACTCATCCATGGGTTGGAAGGCAAAGAAAGCCTGGTTAACGTTCCAGAAAGAGTTGGGTGAATAGTTTGCAACACAGGCTGAAGCTGCTGTTGCGCGCTGAGAATAGGAGGTTCCCGCATTGGTGCGACCGAGCATTCCGATGGGGTGGATTTCCAAAGTGGCTGCGCCACCTTCAACCAGGGTCTCTAGTTGCGCAGACATAGCCTCATCAAAAGTTTTGCAAGCGATGCACTGGTAGTCCTGATAGATCACGATGTTCACCGTGCTCGATCCTGGAGTCGGAAGAGTCGCAATGGGCTCTGAACCATCAGCTCCAGCTTCGCTGGGCACGGCAGCCATGCCTGCGCCAGAAAGCACAATGCCATCGCTAGCCATGTTGGCAGGACGAACAAAAGGTTCTGGTGTTGCTGCAGTGATGGTCAAGATGAAGATTGTGGCAATGGCGATAATGCCCAAGCCGATTCCTCCTTGGAGGAAGATCTTCTTACGTTTGTCAGCTTTGACTTGCTGCTCGCGAAGTTCTTTAGCTTTTGCTCTAGCAGCCTCACGCTGCTCATTCCGAGTAGGTCGGTTGCCTTTGGCTCCGGTGCTCATTCTCGTTTATCTCCCAAGTGTTGGTGCGTGATAAGGGGTACACGCTCGTACAAGAGTAAGGCGTGCTGCTGTGAAAAACCTAAACAGTTCCTGAACGAAGTCGTGAAACTTCATACAGCGCAACGCTGGCAGCAATACCAGCATTGAGAGATTCCGTCGTGGAGGAAATCGGTATTGAGACTACCGCGTCACAGTTCTCTGTGACCAATTTAGACAGGCCTTTACCCTCGTTCCCCACCACGATCAGCAGGGGACGATCCGCCAGTTCTAAACCAGGTAATGAGGTATCCCCATCGCCATCAAGCCCAATAACAAAGACTCCTTGGGACTTGAACGACTTAATGGTGGCGTTGAGATTGTGTGCCATGGCCACTGGACACCTGGCTGCAGCGCCTGCGGATGTTTTCCAGGCGGCAGAAGTCAATCCGACGGAACGACGCTGAGGCAAAATAATTCCTTGTCCCCCGAACGCCGCGGTCGAACGAATGATGGCACCAAGGTTACGTGGATCAGTGATGCCATCGAGGGCAACAAAAAGCGGAATCTTGCCTTGGTCATAGGCCTTTTCCAAGAGATCTTCTGGATGAGCATAAGAATAGGGCGGCACTTTCAATGCCACACCTTGATGCACACCATCAAAGCCGGCCATGCGATCGAGCTCTGGGCGCATGACTTCCATGATGGGAATACCACGCTGAGTTGCTGTGTTCAAGATTTCTTTAACCCGGTCATCCATCTCGATACGAGTTGCGAGATACAAGGCCGTGGCAGGAATCTTTGCCCGGAGTGCTTCGAGTACAGAATTACGACCGGTGACAACTTCAGAGTCATCAGAAACTTTAGGTTTTC
>JBIIGO010000114.1:0-2737 GCA_044236405.1 Aurantimicrobium sp. | reverse complement strand
CTTTGTTTGTGCTGATGTATCGGTTCCCTTGGACTGGTCTAATCCTGAGAGCCCGGCCATTTCTATAGCGCTCATCAAACATGAGGCAACCGATAACTCCCTGGGGGCACTGTTTGTCAACCCTGGGGGACCTGGCGCCTCCGGGGTCAGTTTCGTTGCCGAATCTATTGATTATGCTGTGAGCTCGGAGGTCAAAAAACGCTACGACGTGATTGGCTTTGACCCTAGAGGAGTTGGGCTCTCTGATGCGGTTGAGTGTTTTGATACGGATGCTCAGGTTGACGAGTTCTTATTTGGCACCTCCCAAACTCCGAGGGCTAGCGCCCAATGGTTTGACGAGCGTCAAGCAAGCATTGATGACTTTGTGACTCTGTGTTCTGAAAAATCTGGGGATCTCCTGAAATTTCTCGATTCTGTCAGTGCAGCCAGGGATTTGGATGTCCTTCGATATGTCACCGATAATCGCTACCTAAACTTTGCTGGCTTTTCTTATGGGTCCTTACTCGGGGCGTTATATGCCGAGGAATTTCCCACCAACGTCGGCAAATTTGTGCTCGATGGAGCGATGAATCCTGCCTCGTCAAGCGCTGATGTGTCACTGTCGCAAGCGGTGGGATTTGAATCAGCGTTGCGTGCGTATCTGAGCGATTGTCTTGAACAAACAACCTGCCCATTTAGCGGCACCGTCGAGCTAGCCATGTCCGAGATCACAGAACTGCTCCAACAGCTTGACCAAAACCCACTTGCTAGTTCTGATCCTCGACTCTTAGGTGCTGATGCCATGGTCACAGCAATAGCCGCTCCGCTCTATTCCCCTGATGCGTGGTCCTTCTTGACGGATGTGTTTACCAGTGTCCGTCAAGGTGATCCAGAAAACGCCTGGGTAGCAGTGGACTGGTATTACAACCGGATAGATGGGGAATATCAAGACAACTCCACTGAGGCATTCATTGCCGTGAACTGTCTGGATTACCCGGCTTCTGATGACCCCGCTCAGTGGTCTGCAGACGCATCCCGCACGGCACAAGCAGCACCGGTTATTGGTCCATATCTTGCTTGGGGTGAACAGCTGTGTTTGTCATGGCCAGCATATGGGCTTCGAACTCTTGCGCCGGTCAGCGCAGAAGGGTCAGCCCCAATCGTGGTGATTGGTACCACGGGTGACCCGGCAACGCCGTATCACTGGGCTGTGGAATTAGCTGACCAGCTCAGTAACGCCCGTCTTATCACCTATGAAGGTGAAGGTCATACCGCGTATAACAAAGGTGTTGCCTGCGTGGATGATGCCGTTGATGCCTATTTGATTCAGGGTGTTATTCCGCCACGAGAACTTCTCTGCTAGCTCAGTCTGGCTACGCGCTCGCGAATAAGTGAGCTGTCACCGTAACAGGCGACCAATGCGTCAGCGACGACTTTTTTTCCACACACTTCCGCGGCTTTGTCATCGGCAATGAGTTCGGTAGCGATACGTGTTGCTTGAGCCATTCGAGTTGTCGCAGAGAATCCGGGGGCGGTGGCTAAGGCAATTGTGCCGATGCGTCTAATCACGCCGTGGTGGCCGTCGAGGTGGGCTTGTTCATGAACAATGGCAGCTTTTAGTTGCTCTGGAGTCACCGCATCAATGAGTCCTGTCGAGATAATGATGGTGTGATGTTCCGGGGAAGCTGAGATAAGTCGTAGTTCACTGTCACACACGGTCACGGAGTACCCAAACATCTCCTGAGATTCAGATAAGGCCATGAGTGCATTGACGCTGTGCATTTCTTCACCGTGCTGGTGGCGTTGATCGCTGAACGCAGCTCCCAAACGGAACGCCAGAATTCCCAACACGGCGATGGCGAGCCAGCCAAAGATGTTGTCCAAAATAGGCATGAGTACTCCATGACCTTCGATATGCATCACGTGATGTAACAGCGCCTTCACAATGAGCCCCACCAGAGCAGTGACGAGTGCAAGGGAAGCGATGGCGAGGAAGATAAACCACCACACCAAGACGGCTTGAGGGTGCTTCGACAATAAGGCAGGTCGTGCGAGCACCGCAGGTGCTGCCAAGGTCACCACGACGTAGATGATGATGAAGAAGGCAACGAGCTCTTGGCTCATGGTTTTGTGGGATCGATGGCGTGACGCAGGAAGTCACGGTCTTCGTCAGAGAGGCTCCCCACAAAATGCATCAAGGCAGCCCCGGCGTCATCAGCGCTGGAGAGGGCTGAGCTCATCACAGCAGTGATGTGTTCGGATTCCGTGCGAGTAGGGCTGAAGGTATAGCTTTTCCCACTAACGGAATGTTTTTGAACATCTCCTTTTGCCTTCATTCGGTCGAGAACCGTAATGAGGGTGGTGATTGCGGGCGTGTTTTCGGTGAACGCATCCTGCACTTCTTTGGCGGTAAGTGGGGCAGGGGCAGCCCACAACACCTTCATGATGGCGGATTCGAGTTCGCCTCTATTACGGGTGGGGGTCATAAGTGTGCCTTCAGCAATGGATAAATTTTCTACGTTATGTAGAATAAATGTATCACTTCTACACAACGTAGAATAGCTGAAGTTGACGATGAAAGTAGTTTCCATGAAGACCCGCACCCAAACTCGAAGCATTAGTGCTTTGTTCGTAGCCTTTTTCGCTTCTCTCGCTCTGGTGGGATGTGCTCCTGCCGCTACAGAGGCAGAAACCCAAACCCCAATAGCTCCCATTGCTTCTGACGTGTGGGTTAAGGCTGTCCCTGAGCTGATGGAAG
>JBIIGO010000113.1:0-2750 GCA_044236405.1 Aurantimicrobium sp. | reverse complement strand
ATGTTTGGGTTCCAAGCAGCTGGCTCCGCACCAATTGTTTTAGGTCACCCCGTGAAGAGTCCAGAAACAATTGCCAGTGCAATTCGTATTGGTAACCCTGCCTCGTGGGAGTTAGCCCTTTCTGCTCGAGATGCCAGCAACGGTTACTTCGGTGCTATTGATGATGCTGGCATCCTTGCAGCGCAACGTATTCTCTCTGCAGAGGTCGGCATCTTTGTTGAGCCGGCATCTGCGATCTCTGTTGCTGGTTTGCTGGAGCGAGCTGAGAACGGCCATATTCCTGCCGGTTCCACTGTTGTGTTGACGGTCACTGGACATGGATTGAAAGATCCTCAGTGGGCGCTCAAGCGCCCCGATGGATCTGAAGTTTCTCCGACAGTTGTACCAGTTTCTGTGGAAGATGTTGCAGGCGTACTTGGCCTGGAAAAGGGCGTGATGCAATAATGTCTGCTGGTTCCATGCAGGTGCCGGTGGGCAAAACCGTCAAGGTTCGCGTACCGGCAACATCTGCAAATTTGGGACCAGGTTTTGACACTTTAGGCCTGGCTTTAGGCTTCTATGACGAACTTGAGGTCACTGTTACACGTGACGCAGGTGCACGTGTTGAGGTTATTGGTGAAGGCTCTGCGGACAGTGCCGCTCCCGTAACGACAGATTCCACAAACCTTGTGGTTCAGTCCATCGCTCACGCATTTAAGTTTGCTGGGGTTGAACTTCCCGGGCTTTCTCTTATTGCTCACAACCAGATTCCACACAGCCGGGGCATGGGGTCTTCTAGTGCAGCGATTGTTTCAGGACTTATGGCAGCCAAAGGTCTGCTTGAAGCGCACTGTGATTTCGATGAGGATACGTTATTGCGCCTGGCCACAGAGCTTGAGGGTCATCCCGACAATGTAGCTCCCGCTCTTTTTGGCGGTTTGACTATTGCGTGGACGGAAGATGATGGCCCACGGTGTAAGAAACTGTTGGTTCACAGAGGCGTATCTCCTTTGGTTCTTGTTCCCTCATTCACCATGTCGACGAAACTGGCACGTTCCCTACAACCAGATAACGTTCCTCATGAGGACGCTATTTTCAATGTCTCTCGGTCATCTTTGCTTGTTGCTGCGCTAACACAAAGCCCCGAGCTGCTGTTTGAAGCAACTGAAGACAAATTGCATCAGGATTACCGCGCTGAAGCCATGCCACAAACAAGTACTTTGATTAAGGTTCTTCGTGATCAGGGATTTGCTGCAGTGGTTTCTGGGGCTGGGCCCTCTATTTTGGTGTTGTGTTCTGATCCAGCTCAACGAGCAGAAGCATCAGCCCTTGTTGCTTCTCACGAGGAAACACCCTGGAAGTCATTAGCGCTTGCTGTTGATTTTGCAGGCGCCCAAATTACTGAGGCAAACTAGGTCGTTGCTTTTCTGGCCTGAATTTTAAATCTCACTGCCAGCCCTGTTTTCAAAACTCCTCTGACCGGTGCCCACATAACACCTTTGTACTTGACAGAGAGAAAGCGCATGGCGCTTTCATGATGAGTTTTCAACATGGAAGTTTTTGTTGCCTTTGTTGATTCCCCACCAATATGTTCAACGTGTACTTCAGGTACATAGAGATTTCTATATCCCGCTTTCCCTAGGCGATAACCAAGATCGACATCTTCGAAGTACATAAAGTAGCCGTCATCAAAACCTGAGACGTTTACAAAGAGCTTTCGAGATATAGCTAGACAGGCTCCAGAGACCCATCCCGTCTCACAGGTGGAATTCTGCAGGTGAGCCTCAGAAAGATATTTCTTCGTCCAGGGATTCGATGTCCAAATATTGGCAAAGAAAGCATGCCCTATCCCGTTTCGAATCGAGGGAATAGCCCTGGCTGAGGGGTAGACAGTCCCGTCGTCATTCAAGATCCTCGGGCCAACAGCTCCCACATTCGTTGACAACGCATTCTTTGCTAGTTCTGAGACTGCTTCTGCATTGAGAGAGGTGTCCGGGTTAGAAATCAGGAGCACGTCGAAACTCTCAGGCAAGCCCGAAACAACGGCATTAATTGCCCCGCCATAACCTAAGTTTTTTTCGAGCTCAACCAGATTGACCTTGGACAGTGTGCACAGTTTTCTTGTGGAAGAAATGTCAGAGGACGCATTATCGGCAACGAAGATCTGTGACGGGTCGGAAACACTATTGACTGCAGAGTTCAGAAAGCTTTCTAATTGAGCACTGGAGTTGTAGCTGACGGTAATGACAGCAACGTTATCTGCAGGCTTGTGTGTATTCACGTGACAATATCTCCGCCACAAGACTACAAGGAGAGCTCACACGCCATTGACAGGAACATGTCAGCTTTATTGGTAGACTGACATTGCTCTCGTAGAAGTCGCGATAATCATCGCAAGAACTTCCTAGGGCATTCACCAGTTCGAAATTCGAACTTCTTACTTACCCAGCACTCATCACACAACATCTTTTTGTTGCACCGAATGTGCTCATAACCCATAAAGGAGAACTCGTGGACGAGAACTCAACCCCCGAAACCCCCACCGATTCCACACCTCGTAAGCGCACGTCACGTCGTGCCAGTGTGACCGAACCTATCTCGTCAGCTGATGCTGTGTCGAGTGCGGTTTCTGTAAGTGCATCTAGCCATGCCAATGCAGGCGACGCAGGTGTTCCTGCACTTGCCCCTGCTTTGCAGGCAAGTGCTGAGGAAGCACCGCGTCGTGGACGTGGCCGCCCTGCTAAGAACACCGCAGACGCACCAGCGTCTGA
>JBIIGO010000112.1:0-2772 GCA_044236405.1 Aurantimicrobium sp. | reverse complement strand
TCTTGCCAGCCAAGATGGCGGTGCGCTGATTCGGGTGATTGCCGGGGACATCGAAGGACACACAGGTCCTGGGAAGTCACAGACGCCCATGACTATCTCTCACATCACTCTTGCCCCCGGTGCCACGGTCTCTATTCCGTGGAACTCAGAGTTCAATGCCTTAGCTTATGTACTGGCAGGCTCTGGCAGCGTGGGCGAAGGAGAAATGGGTGGAACGGTTGCTCCTATTACAACGGGTGGCCTAGCTGTCTTTGGGGCAGGGGATCGCCTCGTCATCTCTGCTGATGCTGTGCAAGAAGCTAAATATCCAGAGTTAGAGATTTTGTTGCTGGGCGGACAGCCCATCAAGGAAACCGTGGTCGCCTATGGTCCGTTCGTGATGAACACCAAAGAAGAAGTTGTGCAGGCCCTCGAAGATTTCAACTACGGCCGCTTTGGGCAAATCCCAGATGATGCCCTGCAGCCGTTTCATCACCGCCACTGATTCTCTTCACATAAAAAAACTAGGTGGTGCCTTTCGGCACCACCTAGTTTTATGAGGAGACGGTTTACTTCTCGTCGTGACCGAACTCGTTCTTTGCGAATTCCTTGTCATCTTCAGCACTCTTAAGACGAGCGATAGAGAAGATGAGAAGACCGAAGAGACACTTCGCCAAGATATCGGCGATGGTGTATCCAACTTCGCGGAGAACGAAACCAGTTTCGTCGAATCCAACCGAGTTCATGTTTGCAATGAACGCGATGGGGTAAACACCCCATGTTGCCAGAAGCAAGAGACGAAGCTCTTTGATTCTCTTGACAACAGCTGGACTTTGACGCTTGAGGCTCTTTCCAAGCTCTACGAAAAGTACGTAAAGGATGTAAAGGAACGGAATGGTGGACAGAAGTCCCCAGACAGATGGTGCAATACCCCACAGGTCAATCTGAGCATCTCCGGGGTAACCGAGGATGATCATCAATGCTGCAGCGGGTACAAGACGCATCAGCAGAGAACGTTGTACGTGTCGCGCCAATGCGAGCACAGCAACGGCCTCAATCAGAAGCAGTGGAACAGTCAGGAACCAGTCAACGTAGCGGTAGCCCACGTTGTAGACGGCACCTTCGACAGCTTCAGGACCGAAAGCTTCGTTGAAGCTGTCGAACATCCTGAAGTAGTGGTAGGCGGCAATACCTGTAACCGTTGCGGATACAAGAATTGCCATACGGTAGCGGGGAAGTACTCGTTCTCTCGCCAAGATCAAAAAGATCGTGGTGAACAACATGCTCGCAATACCTAATGAGAACACGTTGTAAACGAGTAGATAACCGGATTCACTCATTATTTCTTACCTTTCAGATAAAAAATGTCGTGGGTTATCTCGAGATTGTTGCTGCTTCTCGAGCACAACATAGTTAACTCTGAAGGTACTCCTTTTGACAGAGGTTTGCCAGTATATTCTCAGCAAATTAACCAACCTTTGGAAATAAAATTTAGGTCCAGTTTTGTCAAAATACAACCTGCGAACTCACTCGCATTTCTGCCGAAATCGTTTCAGCTGGCTTAAACAAAGAAAGCGCCCAGTTGGACGCTTTCTTTGTTAGTAGGCCCCGGGAATTAACCCGTAAAGCCCTTTCTGTATGAGCAGGACGTGTTATTTATTTTCGTAAACAATCTCACCTTCGATGATTGTTTTATTGACATTGATCTTATGAATCTCAAATGGCGAGATCTCGTATGGGTTTTTGTCAATCACGATCAAGTCAGCAATCATTCCCACGTCAATTCGTCCGATGATGTCAGCTAACCCTTCTTGACGAGCAGAGTTTTCCGTGAAGATTTTTAGGGCTTCTTCGATAGTTACTGCTTGAGTTGGCCCAAAGCTCTCTGCGCTTCCACCCGGTAATTGTCTGGTAATCATGGTTTCAATTCCCACCCATGGGTTGACGGAGGGAACAACAGACCAGTCAGATCCAGGCACAACAAGAACGCCACCATCCAGCATTTCTCGAATAGGCCACACACGTTTGATGACTTCGTCACCTACAGCGTGTGCAATATCCGAACAGATAGGAACTGGTTGCCACAAGTAAGGGGAAACTTCTAACGTTGCTCCGAGTTGTGCTGCACGCTCGATATCTTCTTCAGAAACGAAGGTGCAGTGTGCAACGTTATGCATTTGTGGACCTTTACCGTTTTGCTGTTGAGCATATTCAATTGAGTCCAATGCCGCCCTCACTGCAGCATCACCAGCAGCATGGAACTTAACGGTGAGGCCTTCCTCGTCGAATTTCTTGACTTGTTCGTTGAGGAGGGTAGGGTCTAGTCGCAATATTCCGTATCTGCTGGCTTCGTCATCTCTTCCTTCGACAGAGTCTGCATAGGGATTTAACATTGCAGCAGTGTGTCCATCGGTTGGCACACCATCGAGGAAAAGTTTGATGCCGTCTGTCTTTACTTTTGCGCTTCCATACTTGTTCCTGTTTCGGATAACGTCATGAGACTCAGGGTTGTCGGGGTCCCAGCTGATAGAGATTCGGGCTCGATGTTTCATTTTGCCCTGATCAATCAAGTGTTGATATGCCTCAATTTCTGCTTGGGCACCAGTTGTAAACCCAAGGGCAGCCTCTGTGAAAGAAGTAATTCCGTATGACAACATTTCATCGAGCGACCATGAAATTGCTTCGATGAGTTGTTCTCGACTGGGTTTAGGGGCAAAGTTCGACAGGAGGTAGGCGGCAGATTCTCTTTGAATTCCTGTGGGGACACCATCTTTGTCCCGTTCAAAAATGCCA
>JBIIGO010000131.1:0-2802 GCA_044236405.1 Aurantimicrobium sp. | reverse complement strand
TAGATCTTGAATGGCTACAAAAAAACCAAGAAATCTTTTTTCAGTAAAAACCGCTGGAACTTCTTCATATATATTTTTTTCAAGCCCTCCAATTGAAACGCCAGCGAATACACGTTGGCTAATAATTGCTCCAACTCGTTCGATATCAAGTTTTGATTGAAAAAATATACTCCCCTGTATGTGCGTTGCATTTATTTTCATAATTCTCAAGCGCGAATAAACCAATTTAAAGAAAAGCCATCAGCATAGATAGACTGCATTAACTCCCAGTCAATCAAATAGTCATAAATAGAAATTAAATGATTATTATTTGACCTTAAATAATGATAAATAAGATGAAAACACATTTCCTGATCTAAACTTTCAGAAACGGCTAGTCGATAAAGGTCAAACATTGTTATATTTTCGCCTTTGGAATTAACGAAATTAATATCTAGCCATTTTTCGTTGCCGCTTTCTTGTTCCTCTAAACGGGATAAGTGAAAAATCATATTTATTCTTTCAGTTTTTTCTGCATAGATTAAAAAATAAGAAGGATAAAATCTGTGTATTCCATCCAACTTGTAATCTTTATAAGTGTCCATTACAATTCCCAGCCTACTCTCGTAAGCAGATTTAATAAGATTTAATGCAATGTCTTTTTGCGGGACAGGGTCTTTGCTCCAAATTACGATTCCATCTGCCATTATAGTAATATGTTTTTAAATCATAAAAAGAATTAATTTTTATTTGAATTTCGATTTCAGATATACTGCTCCTCTCTCTTATTGCCACCGTTGGCTAATTGCCAGCAATCCTTATCAGTCAAATACAGTAGGCTTTTCGCAGGTTGCATCCTCCTTTATCCCATACTTAAATATTGAATTCGGGTTTAAATGGTAATCTGATAAAAATTCAACAATGCTTCCTTCTAACATAGATTCTAATGCTTTCAGAAAAGCCGAAAGAATTTTCCTGTTCTTCTGAGCGGCTTTTTTCTGATACCACTCCGTGTCTTTCCAATTGGGAGGTGTAGGTACATAAACAATATCCGTAAACAAGTCTGCATATAAATCAAACAATAATAAATTTTTTTCATCACTGTCACTATGATTAATTAGGCTAATAGAACAGCTATCTGTAACAAATTTCTTTGTTACATAATTTCCTTTTTGGAAAAAATATGGCATGTCAAAATGAAAACGTATATTACATTTTTCTTTTAGCATATTGCTAATCTTACCTGCAAATACAGCATCATGCCATATTTCTTTTTCCTCTCCAAATTTTGTAGTTATCTTGTAACCACTGTAATATTTGTCAGTTAATATGAGAATTTCTAATAGCATAATATCATTAATCTCTCTGTCAAACTCGAGTGTAATGTAGAATAACTCTTTTTTTCTACCAACCTGTAAAAAATCATTCATATTAATTGCTTGTTTTTTCTTTAATTGAAATTAGAGTTGCTCAATCTCTTGAGATGATCTTATCGCTATACCTACTAACTCCTGCTCTGTATTATAGCCGAAGTAAAACCGATCAAAATTCACCCAATTACATTGATCGTAAGGTGTAGAGTTGAACATAAATACAATATATGATAAATTATGATACGCGACAATGCTTTTAACATTTAAAGTGACATACTTTGCTGTTGGCGGAACATTTGGAAATCCAAACCTTGGAATGCCTTCTACAACTGGTGATAAAACAATATTTTCATCCCAAATCCAGCCACTTTTGTCGTGTAAAATTATTGAAAAATCCCACAAATAACCCGGATCAGCAAACCAAAGTTCTAAATAGGTCGAATCTTTTTCAATCTTTACGATTCTTGATCCGTCAAAATCATAATGGCTCGGGATACTAGAGTCATAATAATATGCTTCAATTTTATAGGTAATCACGGGTGCATCAACAATGACAGTTGATTTGATTTTTTTTGATAAATCGTTGCCGTCAAATATCTTTATTGACGCTAAACTTATTTTATTCGCTTCGTACCGCATGAAAAAGTTTAATTAATCTTGTTATTTTGCGCCAAATATTATTTCATATATTTATTTGTGTCTAATAATCATTTTGAATTGAGTCACTATTCTTTAAAGTTGGATTAGACGAAAGGTGTTAAATAAAGTTTAAGATTATCAACATTACTAATGCCAATCCACTCTAGTTGATGACGGTATTTTGAGAAATGATCTAATAATTAAATTTAATTTGGTTGCATATTATTTATATATTTGAAGCACCATTCACTAATATTGGTAATCCCACTTGGAATCTCAATTATTTTAGGAATGGCACATGGAAAATGATCGAGATTATCAAGGTATTGACTTGGGGTATTATTCAACACTGGTTGTAGCGGTTTCCATACTAGATCAAAAGACAAAGTTACGATCATTTTTATACAGTATATCGGGAAAAATTCATTTTCCACCCATTTGCCTCCACTCCCCAATCATCACAATCCACTACTAACCAAATGCAAATACATGAAAAAAAAAAAAATACAAAATTGCAGCCCTGAAAATTTGGCCGTTTCCTATTATTTATTTCACCTTTGTGTATTGGAATAGAGGCGATCACCTACATAATTTTACTTTCATGTTTTACTCCTGGCCAAAAAGTTGGCTCGACGATCAAACCTCTTTTCTCTTCATTTTTGAAATGTATGTCAATCAAATAGACGCTGCACTTTTGATCCATACAAATTAACTGTGATACCCTTTTTTAATCACCAAAATGATAAACCACCGATTTGCTGCCCCTGTAGAAATTCTCTGGTTTATTTTCTTTTTTACTGCAATGAAGGAG
>JBIIGO010000128.1:0-2860 GCA_044236405.1 Aurantimicrobium sp. | reverse complement strand
AGCACTTGGACCACCAATTCCTGACAGTCCTGCTGTGGAGCTGACAATGACGATGGACCCTCCTTCTTGGTTTTCAATAAGAGTCGGCAAAGCGGCCTCAATAGTATTGAAAACTCCCGTTAGGTTCACGTCAATGACATCTGCCCACGCTCGTGATTCGCCTGCAACCATGGGAGCAATTCCTGCATTTGCGACGACGCCGAACAGGCTTCCAAAGTGTTCGATTCCCTCTTCTAAGGCTTTCTTAACAGACTCGACATCTCTGACATCAGCCTCACGCCCGAGTATTTTTCCTCCACGTGATTCGACTTCTTGTACGAGGTCTTGGAGCTCTTCAGGAGTGGACAATGAATAAGGAACAGATTCAATTTGTTTGCAAATGTCAACTGCTATGACGTTTGCACCTTCATCAGCAAGGCGGATGCAGTGAGATCTCCCCAAGCCACCTGCTGCTCCCGTAACGAGTACGGTTTTACCTTCTAGACGACGCATTTTTTCCTCTACGAGTAGTGAGAGGGGTTGGCCACGTCAAAATCGACGTGGCCAACCCCTCAATGATTACTTACCTCCAATAAGAGCCGCCCATGGACTGTTGGTCCACGTAAACGTTGTAGGTGCTCCAGTAATCTTTTCGTTTTGCCATACGGTCACACGTGGTGACGCAATGGTGATGTAGGGAACTTCTTCCAGGTAGATTTCCTGTGCTTTGAGGACATTTTCAGTCCGCAAAGCTAGATCAGTAGAAGATCTCGCTTCGGTGATCAAGGCATCAACCTCTGGATTTGAGTATCCGTTGAAGTTATTGACCTGTCCCGTAACCAATGTTTCAAAGTAGTTTTGAACGGGGTCCTTCAAAGTTGGTGCGTAAATAGTGAAGAACAGATCAATTCCTTCTCGAGCAGAAGGATCAATGAAGATCACAGCGTAATCGGATGCTTCCATAGGCTTGATCTCAATGATGATTCCTGCTTTTTCAGCATCCGTTTGGATAGCTTTCGCAGATGTTGTCGCAAGAGAATCACCAGCAGGGATGGCAAGGACTAGAGTTTCTCCGTTGTATCCGGCTTGTGAAGCAAGCTCTGCAGCATTACCTGGTTCGAAGTTTGCTTCCGCTGTTGCATTTGCTTCTTGGAAGGCATCTTTCTCATAGGAAATTGATCCAGGAGTGGTCAGTGTATAGAGCGGGATTGCTGCTCCACCATAGACTTTGCTGGTAATTGCATCTCTGTCAATCAGAGATGAAATTGCCTGCCGCATTTCAGTCTTTGCAAGAGGGCCTTGAGTGAGGTCACTCACGATCAATCCATACATCTGCATGGCTGAATCGGTTGTGCCAACGAACATTTCGCCCTTACCTGATTTCTGGAGAGGAACAACAATCGAAGGTGGAGGGTTCCATCCACCCATAATCTCTCCTGCTTGGAAAGCGTTGGAAAGGATTGTTGGATCTTGCGGCCAGGTGAAGACAAATTCATCAACTAGAGGAGCAAAGTCTGGTCCCCAGTAGTTTTCATTCTTCAAAATGGTAAGTGACGTTGCTGGATCCCATTCACCAAGAGTGTATGGTCCGGTACACATGACTCTGCCTTCAGGGTTTCCCCATGTTTCACCAGCTTGCTCAGCCTGTGCTTTTTGGTACACCTTTCCAGCAGCACCAGCCATCAGGGCATTGAAATTAATATTTGACTCGTTAAGAGTGATGGTGACGGTGCTGTCATCTGTTGCTTCAATACTTTTGATGAGCGCTGCAGTTCCAAAGTTAGCGCCACCAAAAGGTGGTGTTGTATTTGCTGTAAGCGAGAAGATGATGTCTTCCGTTGTCAGTGGAGTGCCATCCCAGAAGGCTGCGCCTTCACGGATGGTGTAGGTGAACGTCGTGAAATCATCATTGATTTCGAATTCTGTGAGTCCAGGAACAATGGAGAAATCTGGCTCAACACGAACGATAGATTCACACAAGTTTGCATTGACCATCAGTTCTGGATAGTCCATCCATGTTGCTGAGACAAGTCCCAGAACTGGCCGATAGAAGGTGTACCACGAAACACTTGCTAATTCTGTGGTTGGTTCACCAGTTCTAAAGTTTGGTGGGTTTTCCTCAGCAACAATTGCTGTAGTAGTGCCCGAGCTACACCCTGTAAGGACTGCTATTGACAGTGCAACAGCAACCCCGATTTTTGTCTTTCGCATTATTGCTCCTAATCGTCATTGATTAAAAAATTGTTTGTATCCAAACAATCTTGATATAAGTTAGCATTATGTCAAGAAATTGTCACTAATTTATTTTTACTCAGCGTGGAGGAAAAACGTGGCTAGTTTTATTGGACGTCAACTTGCAGTCCTGGTAGGGATGCTCTTCGTCGGTAGCTTCCTGATCTTCTCTCTCGTTGACCTAGCACCCGGTGACCCACTTGCAGCTTTGACAGGAAATAAAGTTGTAACCCAGGAACGCCTTGACCAACTTACTGAGCAATACAACCTTGATGAGCCATTTATTAGTCGTTACTTTTTGTGGGTGCAAGGTGTTTTTCAAGGCGACCTTGGCGATTCGATTGTCTATCAGTCAAGTGTTAATTCCTTATTAGCAATCTCACTCCCCATCACAGTCGGACTTGTCTTACTTGCTGAGTTTTTCATTCTTGTTTTTGGAATCACCGCTGCAGTTATTGCGGCTCGCTTCAAGGGTGCTCCGGACACAATTGTTGCCTTTGGTTCATCCCTTTCCATTTCCATACCTGTTTTTGTCACAGCAGTTTTCTTGACAGTTGTTTTTGGAAATCTTCTGGGGTGGTTTCCAACAATTGGCCCAGGTGAGGGCGGATTAGATACTCTGTACCACTTGATATTGCCCGCTCTTGCC
>JBIIGO010000127.1:0-2502 GCA_044236405.1 Aurantimicrobium sp. | reverse complement strand
AGCCTTCGGGGGTTCGAATCCCTCACTCGCCACGAAAACCCACTCCTCCACGAGTGGGTTTTCCTTATATGCAACAGTGAACTTTTCCATTGTTTTTACCAAGGGTTAAGAACATCATTGTTCTATGCCTTCCAAAAAGAATCTCAGGAGATTACCCATAACTCCTCTTGATGTGAAAGATGGCCAAGAGTCTGTCTGGGATTATCCCCGCCCCCCGAGGTGGGAAAAGGTCTCCAAAAGGGTAATAGTGACGTTCGGAGGACGTGTCATTGTTGACACGACGGATGCGATTCGAGTTTTAGAAACGAGCCATCCCCCTGCGTATTACCTCCCTATCTCTGCATTCGCTCCGGGTGTCCTCGTCCCAGCAGAAGGCTCTAGCTTCTGTGAGTTCAAAGGCAGAGCCTCGTATTTTGATTTTGTCTCTGGTGATGACGTGGCGGTGAAAGCTGCGTGGTCCTATCCGGACCCATCGAGAGGATTTGATGTTTTGGCCGATCGGGTTTCTCTGTATCCAGGGAAGATGGATCGGTGTGAAATAGACGGTGAGGTTGTGGTTGCCCAAGAAGGAGATTTCTATGGGGGCTGGATTACCTCAAACATCGTGGGACCGTTCAAGGGAGCACCGGGAACCTGGGGTTGGTGAGTAGCCAATCCTTTATTTTTCCGACTTGGCTTCAGGCTGATTCTGTCCAGAAGAAGCGAGCTACTGTTATTGACGCAGTGATTCTTTTCGGATGTTTCTAGCCCGGTGAAGCGTGAACGATGTCGTGAACTTTGACACCTCACTTGCCGCTAAAAGCGAAAGCCACTCCGGGGGTTTTTCTGGTTATTGCGGTAGCTCAAACCCCCTTCCAGAAAGAGCCCACGGGGCGGGTGGAGAAGGGTACATTTCTATATTTCTCTTTTTCTCTGGAGATTGACTCATTCGTTGCCTAACTAATAAATGTTTTTCCCATTGACATGGGGTGTAGGAAACAGTAGTTTCATGAATTAACTAACTCATTTTTGATGAGTAGCCACAAACTCAAAGGAGAGTAAATGGATACGCAGGACTCGGCATTTAAGGCTGAATTAGATAGGCGACTTAACGTCATATTGACTGAGGAACGTAACGACCTTTCACACCAACCTCTATCGAAGAAAGACCTATGGGTGGCCGTTGTTGTTGTTGCAGTCTTCTCAATCATCGGATTGGTGGTGTTGATCTGATGGCAAGTAAAACTCAGGAATCAGTACAAGCGGCAGGAACGTTTGGATCCCTTCCGGTTCTAAGGAACGAACGTGTGTGGGGGGCCGGTGACTTTACCTGGGTAAATATCAGCTTGGCCATTGCCACGTGGGCTTTCTTGGTAGGTGGAGCTACGGCCCTGATGGTCGGTTTTGCCCAAGGTATCGTAGCCATGATTATTGGAAACGTCGTTGGTGTCATCATCATGCTGCTTGCATCAACAATCTCGAGTGGACGTTACGGTGTTGAGCAATACACCATGCTCAGAAGCATCTTTGGCTTTGGTGGGGTTGCCTTGATGTTCTTCACCGTTGTCATTTTCACTGAAGTTGGTTGGTCAGCTTTGCTGGGCGCTATGTTCGGCCGTGCAACTGGTCAAGTTTCAAGTGAAGTGTTCGGTATCGACGTTGACCCCAATGGTCTGCTCGTTACCTTTTTTGCCCTGGTATGTATCGGTGGAGCGTGGTGGCTTGTAGCAAAGGGGCCCGTTACCATTCGTGCTTTCAACAGGATCGTGGCTCCAGGTCTTGCCATTGTGGTTGTGGGAATCATTATTTTCCTCTTCACACAAACGACATGGAACGATCTCATGTCTGCTGCACCACTCGCCCCTTTCGATGACCCAAGATTAAACATGGCAATCGCTATTGAATTCAACATAGGTGTGGGATTCTCTTGGTGGCCAATTATGGGTAGCCTTGGGCGCCTGACCAAAACGCCAAAGGCAGCTATATGGCCAGCGTTCATTGGTCTTGCAATCGTGACCATCATTGCTCAGCTGGTCGGTATGGCATCTGCCCTTACCTTGGGCGAATCAGACCCAACCTTGTGGATGGTGCCATTGGGTGGAGCAGTACTTGGTATTTTGGCGCTGTTGTTTATTGCTTTTGCAAACATCACCTCACTTGCCTCGATTGTTTATTCCACAACTCTGGCATTGAGGCAAGCAAGTGGAAAAGTATTTGCAAACACGAGATGGGAGCTGTTAACCGCAATCTTCTTGGTTCCCGCTGCTATTCTCAGCTTCTTCCCCGGTTTGTTATATGACCAGTTCCTTCTGTTCGTAACATTTACAGGAGCGTTCCTTTCTGCCGTCTGTGGAACAGTGATTGCTGATTACTTCATCCTCAGAAAGCAGCGCGTTAACTACGGAGCGCTGTATGCCCATGGTAAATCGAGTGCATATCACTATCACGGAGGTTTCAACTTAGCTGCAGTCATTTCCACACTTGCGGGTGCGGGAACGTACTTGTGGCTATATAACCCTCTTA
>JBIIGO010000109.1:0-2933 GCA_044236405.1 Aurantimicrobium sp. | reverse complement strand
CTTTGTGTCGTGGGTGAGCTGATCTACTGCTTGCGCAAAACTCTCAGCGTCAAAAGGACCTTCAGCCACCACCACGGGTTCGGTGCCTGCCACCACAGACCGAACAAGGACCTGTGCTCCGGCAATGAAAGAAAGCGGAAGGGCCAGAACCCACTGGCCGTGGCCACCCAGACGCTTCGCTGTGGCCTCGGCGGAAGCCCTCAGTGCCGCGGCAGACAGTGCAACACTTTTGGGAGACCCCGTGGTTCCCGAAGTGTGAATAATCAATGCAGTACCGTCAGGTGCCTCAGTGAGCTGAGCCTTAGTTGTGGAAGAAAGCTGAGTGGCTCTGGGGTCATCAATGATGAGAGCTAATTCCCCGCTCAGAGCACGCTGAAGGTGTTCATATACGGATGCAACGTCAGTTGCATCGACGGTGACAACAGGGATGTTCATCGTGGTTTAGTAATGCCAGGGAGAAGAAGACCAGTCTGGTTCTCGTTTTTCTAGGAACGAATCACGACCTTCTTGGGCCTCATCTGTTCCATAGGCTAACCGGGTAGCTTCTCCGGCAAATACTTGCTGGCCCACCATGCCATCATCGACAGCATTGAAGGCAAACTTGAGCATGCGAATAGCAGTGGGTGATTTCGTCATGATTGTTCTGGCCCAGGCCAACGCTTCGACCTCAAGCTGGTTGTGATCAACGACTTTGTTCACTGCACCCATCTCATAGGCGCGCTGAGCGCTGTATTCCTCGGCGAGAAAGAAAACTTCGCGGGCAAACTTCTGGCCAACCTGACGAGCAAAATACGCACTGCCATACCCTGCATCAAAAGACCCGACATCTGCATCTGTTTGCTTGAAGTGGGCATGCTGCCTACTGGCGATGCTCAGGTCACACACCACATGAAGGGAATGTCCACCTCCAGCAGCCCAGCCCGGGATTACCGCAATAACAACTTTGGGCATAAACCGAATAAGTCGCTGGACTTCGAGAATATGAAGTCGTCCTGTGCTGGGTGATCCATCTGCATATTCGTAGCCATCTTTCCCCCGAATACGTTGGTCCCCACCAGAACAAAATGCCCAGCCACCATCTTTCTGACTTGGTCCATTACCGGTGAGCAACACCACGCCCACCGAGGTGTTTTGCCGTGCATCATCGAGGGCTCTATAGAGCTCATCTACGGTCTGCGGGCGGAATGCATTTCTCACCTCTGGACGGTTGAACGCAATACGGGCAACCTGACCTTTGACATCTAAGTGATAGGTAATGTCTGTGAGGTCTTCGAATCCTGGGACAGCGTTCCACTGCTGGGGATCAAAAATTTCAGAAACAGGTGAGGACATACCCTCCAGCCTACGCAAGCAAGACAAACGGTGGGAGACTAATCAGGTGAAACCTGATCTGGCAGAACTCTTAGCGAGCGCTCACTTTGTGAGCCTGCCGTTGAAAGTGCCGTTCCGGGGTATTACCCAACGGGAGCTTGTTCTGCTTGAGGGAGAGCTTGGCTGGAGCGAATTTAGCCCTTTTGTGGAGTATTCAGACCAGGAATCCAGCACCTGGTTAGCAGCTGCCTGTGATTTTGGCTGGAACGTGCTGCCTTCCCTCCAGCGGGAAACAATCGGCATCAATGCGACCATTCCTGCTGTTGATCTCGCTGAGGTTCATACACTCCTCGAGCTCTTTGAGGGATGTCGAACGTTCAAAATGAAAGTGGCTGAACGGGGGCAGAGCCGTCAAGACGATATCGAGCGGGTGCGCTTCGTACGCGAGAGTGTGGGACCAGAGGGGCGTATTCGCCTTGATGCCAATGGGGCCTGGAATGTCGATGAGGCCGAGCACGCAATTCACGATCTGGCACCTTTCGATATTGAATACGTTGAACAGCCGTGTGCCAGTGTGGCTGAGCTCCAGGAATTGCGTTCCCGTATCGCCTATATGGACATTCCCCTTGCGGCCGATGAAAGCATTCGCAAGGCAGAAGATCCGGCAGCTGTTATTGCTGCTGGTGCGGCAGATATTTTGGTGCTCAAAGCACAACCACTGGGGGGCATCCATCGTGTCACAGCTTTAGCCGAGTCCACAGACCTCCCGATTGTTCTCTCCAGTGCCCTCGAAAGCTCCATTGGCATCAGCATGGGCCTTGCTGCTGCTTGTGCGCTACCCACCCTAGATTTTGATTGTGGACTGGGAACAGCGACCTTATTAGCTGCGGATGTGGTCTCAAGGCCTCTTGTGCCACAGAACGGTCAGATGACCATGCAGCGGCAAATACCTGAAGATTCTCTGATGAAAGAACACGCCATGACGCTTGAAAGAGAGCAGTGGTGGCGCGAACGCCTGATGAGGTGTTGGGAGCTTCTAGAGGCCTGAATAAGAGTGCAGGCCCTTGAAGAACACGTTCACAACGGTGAAGTTGAAGATCACCGCAGCAAAACCAGCAATGGACAGCCATGCCGAACGAGTTCCTCGCCATCCACGCGTGGAACGGGCGTGGATGTAACCGGCGTACAGCGTCCAGATAATGAAGGTCCAGACCTCTTTGGTGTCCCAGCCCCAGTAGCGGCCCCACGCTTTTTCTGCCCAAATAGCGCCGGCAATCAGGGTGAATGTCCACATCACAAAACCGATGATGTTCAAACGGTAGGAATAGTTTTCGAGAACTTCTGCGGTGGGAAGCCTCTTCAAGAACGCCATCTTGTTCGGAGTTCCGGCAAGGAGAGCCTTTTCGCGAGAGTGCTGCATGAGTTGAACAACCGAGAGAGCAAACCCCATGGCAAAGAATCCTGTGGCTAAGGTGGCCACGAAGACGTGAATGACCAGCCAGTAGGACTGCAGCGCAGGCGGCAACGGAACAACTTCGACGTAGTAGCGAGTAGCCGAGAGCCCCAGGAGTAACAACACAAGCCCGGTAATAAAGGCGCCCAAGAAACGCAGGTCCGCTTTG
>JBIIGO010000115.1:0-2736 GCA_044236405.1 Aurantimicrobium sp. | reverse complement strand
TCTCTCTCCGACAATCTTCATTCCGGCAAGCAAGTTGTTGTTAATAATCTCGAGTGCAGTAGAACCGTTACTTCTGGCTAAATCAAGGTCTTCTTCAAGCCCTTTAGGTTCCCCATCAATAATGCGGCGTTCGAGTCTTTCGCCCACCGGCAGAGCAGCTAGTTCTGCAGCTCGTGCATCCTTCAAGCTGGCGGTGTCAACGCCATCGAAGAGATCCAGCATGGCGGAGAGGGGGTCATAGGTGAGGTTGCCGTCAGCATCGTATTCGCGCTTATCCCACACCAAATCCAAGGCAACTTTGCGTTGGTCATCGGGGATTGAAGCCAGTGGAACAATCTTGGCAGCGTCCACAATCGCTGAGTCCAGCCCTGCGTTGACTGCTTCGTGGAGGAAGACCGAGTTCAACACCACACGTGAGGCAGGATTGAGACCAAAAGAAACATTGGAGACACCCAAGGTGGTGTGAATGCCGGGATACTTTGCTGTGATCTGTGAGATCGCATCTATGGTTTCGATGGCATCACGGCGCGTTTCTTCTTGGCCGGTGGCAATGGGGAATGTCAGGGCATCGACGATGATGTCGTCGACGCGCATTCCCCAGTCGTTCACGAGGGTGTCCACCAAACGTGAGGCGATACGAACTTTGCCTTCAGCTGTTCTGGCTTGTCCTTCTTCATCGATGGTGAGGGCGATGACTGCTGCACCGTGTTCTTTGACCAGAGGCATGATTTTGCCAAAGCGTGAGTCTGGTCCATCTCCGTCTTCAAAGTTCACGGAGTTGACCACGGGGCGACCCCCGATTAATTCCATGCCGGCTTTGATCACGGCGGGCTCCGTCGAATCAACAACCAGGGGCAAGGTGGAGGCACTAGCAAAGCGAGAAATAATCTCAAACGCGTCATCGGTGCCATCACGTCCGACATAATCCACACACACATCCAGCAAGTGAGCACCATCACGGACCTGTTTGCGCGCAATATCTACACAGTCATCAAAGCGGCCCTCGAGCATCGCTTCCCGGAATGCTTTAGAACCGTTGGCGTTGGTGCGCTCACCAATAGCTAAGTAGGTGTTGTCTTGGTCAAAAGGCACGTGCTGATAAAGGCTTGCCACACCGTCCTCGTGGACAGGTGAGCGGGGAGTAATGGGCATTCCGCCAACGCGGTCAACAACTGCTTTGAGGTGGGCTGGTGTTGTTCCACAACATCCCCCGACCAGCGATAACCCGAACTCTTTGATGAATTGCTCATGGGCCGTTGCCAGTTCCTCTGGGCTCAGTGGATACTCGGCCCCATCAGCAGTCAAGATAGGCAACCCAGCGTTAGGCATCACCATAATGGGCACGGTTGAGTACTTGGAGAGCTGACGGAGGTGTTCGCTCATCTCCGCAGGACCGGTCGCACAATTCAACCCGATCATGTCAATACCCAGTGGCTCAAGAGCTGTCAGTGCTGCACCAATTTCAGACCCCAGCAGCATTGTTCCGGTTGTTTCCACAGTAACTTCAACGAAAATCGGAAGCTTAATGCCCTCTTCTTCGACAGCTTGCTTGCAGCCGTTGACTGCTGCTTTTGTTTGCAAAAGATCTTGAGATGTTTCCACCAAGAATGCGTCTGCGCCGCCTCGAATCAATCCCACGGCTTGCTCGGCAAAGGTGGCCTTCAAATTCGCATACGTGGTGTGACCGAGGGTGGGAAGTTTTGTTCCAGGGCCCATGGAACCCAAGACCCAGCGCATCCGTCCGTCCTGAGCCTCATACTTTTCGGCACTAGCCCGGGCAATACGGGCCCCTGCTTCTGCAAGTTCAGTGATGCGATCTTTGATGCCGTAGTCGTCAAGGTTTGACCAGTTCGCTCCAAAAGTATTTGTTTCGACACAGTCAATACCGGTATCAAAGTAGGCGTCGTGAACGGCGGTAATGATGTCGTGACGAGACACGTTGAGGATCTCATTACAGCCTTCAAGCTGTTGGTAGTCCTCCATGGTGGGGTTGTGTGCTTGCAGCATGGTTCCCATGGCGCCATCGGCTATCACCACACGCGTAGCGAGGGCGTCGAGCAGGGCCTGAGAACGAACTGGCAACACAGCAGTCATAACCTCTTCAGTTTAGTTGCAAGCTGGGAGCCGGCTCCCCCGGCTTAGGGAGCTGGATATAAGAAGAAAGGCACCCACTCAGGATGGTGGGCATAGATGAGCACTAAGAACACCACAACATCAAAGAGCAAGTGAACGGTAATGACGTAATAGACCGATTTACTCTTCTCAAAAATCCACGCTTGAACCAGTGCGAAGGGGATGGTGAGCAACGGTCCCCATGAGCGATACCCCAATTCCCACAAGAAGGACACAAAGACAATCGCTTGCAAACCATTAGCCACCCACAACGAAAAGTGGCGTCGCATCAGAGCAAAAATGGTGCAAATAAAGAAAAGCTCGTCCCAGATACCAACAAACCCGACACCAAAAAACAGTCGAATAATTTCAGAGGGTTCTGACACCGGTGGCCAGTTTTGATAACTGCCCGACCCGATGAAATACACCGGAAGAATGAGCCATCCAAGAACAAGGACTAGGCCAAGCCAGGTCCACTCCAGTTTTGTCCAAGGTTCATTCGGTCGCCCGGGGAAGGTGATGGCGTGATCTTTGAACACCCATCTACTCAAGGAGTAGGGAACCGCGACAGCCAGAATCAACACTGTTCCCATCAGAGCAATGTTGCCCCACTCCAAATTGGCC
>JBIIGO010000028.1:0-11527 GCA_044236405.1 Aurantimicrobium sp. | reverse complement strand
GATGCCCCCGGCTTGATTGTGGTGTGTGTTCCTCCCGATGTCACTGCAGATGTTATCCAAGCAGAACTTGCTTCCTACCCAGATGCTGTAGTCACCGATGTAGCCAGCGTGAAACGTGCTCCACGTCAACAACTCCAGGACAAAGGTGTCGATCTTTCTCACTACATTGGTTCACACCCTTTAGCTGGCCGAGAAAAAGGCGGAGCGATTGCTGGTCGAGCAGATCTGTTTATCGGACGCCCTTGGGTGGTGTGTGCAGATGAGAAGTCACCTGCGTGGGCTGTTGCGCTCGTGGAAGACCTTGTTTTGGATCTTGGTGCCACCCCTATTGAAATGACCCCAGAAGCACACGATGACGCGGTGGGCTTGGTGTCACATGTTCCCCAGATAATTTCTAGCCTGATGGCTAAACAGCTGGAGTCTGCCAGCGATGATGCCGTACGGATTGCCGGCCAGGGTCTCAGAGATGTGACCAGAATTGCCGCAAGCTCCCCAGAACTCTGGATTCAAATTCTTTCAGCCAACCACACTGCCGTACTTGAGGTGCTCGAGGGCTTTCACAAAGACCTGAGTAGCATGATGTCGGCTCTTTCAGATATCAATGCTCCAGGTGCCAGAAGCATTATTGCCAGTGAACTCTCGGCGGCAAATGCCGGAGTAGGACGATTACCTGGAAAGCACGGCCAACATAAGCGTTTTGCCCAGATCGTGGTTCTTATTGATGACCGTCCCGGACAGCTCGCCACATTATTGGGCGAACTGGGTGAGCTCAATATCAACGTTGAAGACCTTCGTTTGGAGCATGCTGAAGGTGCTCAAATGGGACTCGTAGAATTTTCGGTGGTACCAGAAATACATGATTCCTTAGTGGCAGACCTCAAAGCACGGGGTTGGAGAGTGGCTTAATGGGTACCCCCATTATTGTTGCTATTGATGGCCCCGCCGGAAGTGGGAAATCAAGTGTGTCTAAAGCTGCTGCTTCGCAGCTGGGATTTAGCTACCTAGATACCGGAGCGGCTTATCGAGCGATGACCTGGCATGTGTTGGATATCGGCATTGACCCACACAATACGGATGCTGTTATCGGCTCACTAGGTTCCTTTGGGTATTCCATTGGCATTGATCCTCAGGACTATTTTGTTCATGTCAATGATGTGGATATAACCGAAGCTATTAGAGAGCCACGCGTGACCGAAGCTGTCAGCGCTGTGGCAAAAATTCCAGAGGTGCGATCACACCTTCTTGATCTCTTCCGCCACATTATGGCCACCACCGATAAGCCTGGAATTATCGCGGAAGGCCGGGACATCACCACGGTTGTCGCCCCTGATGCCACAGCCCGAATCCTATTGACTGCAAGTGAAGAAGCTAGAATGGCAAGACGTGCTGCGGAACTTCCGCAACAAGCTGGAGATGACACTGCTTCGGCCCTGCGAGCTCGTGACCAGGCTGATTCTCGTGTGTCGGACTTTATGAGCGCCGCCGATGGCGTCACCACAGTGGATTCCACAACATTTGATTTTGATCAAACTGTTGCTGCTGTGATTGGTGTGATTCGTTCACGAATCACGGCGCCCGAGTAAACAAGAAAGCAATAAAGATGGCTGAGAACTTTGATGATGAGATCATCGACGATAACGATGACCTCTCGAGCAAGCTCAGCGATCTCGACGAAGAATTAGCCATTGCCCGGGCGGCATCTTTACGAGCAGGTCTCGATGACTATGACCTCGAAGACGAAGACCTCGATGTTCTCGATGCCATCACGGAAAACCCTGATGAGATTACCTACCTTCCTGCTCTGCCGGTATTAGCTGTTGTGGGGCGACCTAATGTGGGGAAGTCCGCACTGGTTAACCGCATTATTGGTCGGCGTGAAGCAGTTGTCGAAGACACTCCTGGAGTGACACGTGACCGTGTTTCGTACAAAGCTGAATGGCAAGGACGTCACTACACCCTGGTGGATACCGGCGGCTGGGAGCCAGATGCCAAAGGTATCGATGCGTCTGTTGCCGCCCAGGCAGAAATAGCGATTGAACTCTCTGATGCCGTGTTGTTTGTGGTTGATGCCAACGTTGGCGCAACAGCCACCGATGAGCACGTTGTGCGCATGCTGCGGAAGACAAAGAAACCGGTATATCTGGTTGCCAATAAAGTTGATGATGCACGCCAAGAGCCCAATATTGCTGAGTTGTGGAGCTTAGGGTTAGGCGAGCCCTATCCAGTCTCTGCTCTACACGGCCGAGGTGTTGCTGATCTGCTTGATCTTGTTGTGTCCAAGCTTCCTGAGATATCTGCGGTAGCTAAGCAAGAAATGGGTGGTCCCCGACGCGTTGCCATTTTGGGCCGACCTAATGTGGGCAAGTCCTCCTTGCTAAACAAAGCAGCAGGGGAAGAACGCGTCGTGGTTAACGACTTAGCGGGAACAACACGTGATCCAGTTGATGAACTTGTTGAAATTGGCGGAAAATTCTGGAGATTCGTCGACACAGCAGGTATTCGTCGCCGCGTTCACCTTCAACAAGGTGCCGACTTTTATGCCACTCTGCGCACCAGTGCAGCATTGGAAAAAGCTGAAGTAGCTGTCGTGATTATTGATGTGACAGAGCCCATCAGCGAACAAGACGTGCGCATTATCGATTTAGTGCTTGAATCAGGTCGTGCACTAGTGCTCGCCTTTAATAAATGGGACCTCCTTGATGAGGACCGACGCCGATATCTCGAGCGTGAAATTGACCAAGACCTCGCCCATGTCTCCTGGGCTCCTCGGGTCAATATTTCCGCAAAAACAGGCCGTCACCTAGAAAAGCTTGTTCCCGCCCTTGAAGTAGCCCTGGACTCATGGGATATGCGTATTCCAACTGGAAAGTTCAACGCATTCTTGGCAGAACTCACGGCAGCACATCCACACCCGCTTCGTGGTGGAAAACAGCCCCGAATTCTCTTTGGTACCCAGTCCTCAACCAGGCCTCCCACTTTTGTGCTCTTTACAACGGGGTTCTTAGATCCTGGATACCGCCGCTATATCCAACGTCGTTTGCGTGAGATTTATGGCTTCGAAGGTTCGCCCATCAATATCAATATGCGCGTTCGGGAAAAGCGGAAGCGTTAGCTCACCACCATGGGTAAGCATCCTCCGCATTTACCACCACCTCATCTGAGGGATCCCGGTGATGCGTGGGTGGAAGGCCCGGATGGCACCAGGTATTGGGGTGCTTTTGGTGCAGCAGGCCTGGTTGTGTTCCATCCAGAGGCTGGCATCTTGCTTCAGCACCGTGCTGAGTGGTCCCACCACGGCGGAACATGGGGGATTCCTGGTGGTGCAATCCGGCAGGGCGAGGACGCTATTTCGGGTGCATTGCGTGAAGCTAATGAAGAAGCAGGTGTTCCGTCAGAACTTGTTGCGGTTCTCTTTACCCAAGTTTTTGATTTAGGGTTTTGGTCTTACACCACCGTTGTCGTCCAATCATCTGAAGTCTTTGAACCTGTCATGGGGGATGCTGAGAGTGAAGATTTGGCGTGGATAGCGTTAGAACTTGTAGAAGATTTTCCGCTACATCCAGGGTTTGCATCCTCGTGGCCGGGAATTAGAGAACAACTCGAGAGCATCGCGGGATAATGAGCAGATGAAGACCGAAGAAAAAGGTTTTGAGCGCATCGTTAATTTCACAGATGCAGTTGTTGCCATTGCCGCAACGTTGTTAATCTTGCCCGTCGTCGATGCCGCCACAAGTGTTGGCGATGGTAGCGTTGGTGCTTTTCTCTTTCACATTTTCCCCGAGTTCATGATGTTCACCCTCAGTTTTGTGATTATCACTACGAGGTGGTTGGACCATCACCGGTTATTTCGCAGACTAGATAAGTTCGACTCACGTCTGATGATCTATAACTTCCTGTGGGTTTTTGGCATCGTGGTCATGCCTGTTCCCACAGCATTGATTATTGTCGGGAATACGGTTACCGTTCCAGCTATCGGCTTTTACATCGGAACATTGATGTTTATTTCTGTCTGGCAGTTAGCAATTGCCGAACACATCAAAGCTCATCCAGAGTTAGAACGAGACGATAACTCTGAGCCCATAAGGGTTTTGGGAGCTCGGGTGTATTTGGTGTACCTGATTATTGCGTTTGTTATTGGCGTGAGTATTCCCGCAATTGGACTGTGGTCATTGATGATTTTGTCGCTTATTCCCTTGACGATTCGCATATTAAGAAAAAGATCCTCAAATACTCCGCCATGACATCCAAACGAAATGTGAGCTCATTGTTTCGGATAGGATTGTAAAGTTGACCTCTCGTCACTGAGAAGTCAGCGGGCTGTGGCGCAGCTTGGTAGCGCACTTGACTGGGGGTCAAGGGGTCGCAGGTTCAAATCCTGTCAGCCCGACCAAAAATTGCAATGTCATTCGTTGGATAAACGTAGAGGACTCATCGTCCCTTCCCGACGAGTACAGTGGCACATATGAGCCAAGAATCAATAATTGCTGTGTCCTTATGGATGATTCTTCCTTTAGGGCTTATTGGCAGTCTTCTTCATTTTCTCTTTGATTGGACTGGCCACAATAAATTTGTATCCCTCTTTAGCGCAGTCAACGAAAGTTATTGGGAACATATCAAAATAGCTTTTTGGCCGACATTGCTTCTCCAGATAGTGCTCTTTGCCTATGGGGGATATAACTATCCGTCTTTTATTCCTGCGGCAACAATTGCACTCTATACGTTGCCAATCAGCATGATTGGGCTGGTGTTTTTATACAAGATGTTCACCAAAAAGAATGTTTTATGGATTGACATCACTGTCTTTTTTGTGGTGATTGCAGTTGCTCAGACTCTTTTTGTGATCTTCTTTGCACAGTTGCTGGCCACATGGGTCACAGTTGTTTTCGCCGCTGTATTCTGGCTGGGATTGTGCAGTGCTTTCTTGCGCTATACCCTCAGGCCGCCACAAGAGCCAGACATCTTTATCGATCCCACGAATAGCAAATACGGGATGAAGGCACATCCTGACTGGGAACCAAAATAGTTTTTGTGTCAATGGAAAGCATTTGTGCTCCCCACACGGCGGTGGGGTAGAAGAAGGTGAGAGTTTAGAAGAAGCTCTTGTTCGTGAAGTGCGAGAAGAAACCGGTCTGATTATTCAGGTCCAGCGTGAGGTATTCCATCAAGACATTGTGCTGTCACCGACACATACCTATGACTTACACACCTTCACGGCGATCGCTTTAGGCGGCGAAATGAAGGCTGGCGATGATGCGGCGCAGGTGGCGTGGGTTGAGCTCTCCGAACTTTCAGAACTTCAGACCACACCGCGCTTGGCAGAGATTATTCACTCAGCATTATCTGTTTAATAGGAATCTGTGCAGCCCGTGTAGGGGAGCTAGAGTTGAACCATGCTCAGCAGACTGGTCACCATCTCACGGCCGGTGCTGTGGATCAACACCATCGGCACCACCGTTGTTGCGATGTGGCTCACTGGGACGCTGTGGACCTGGGATATTGTCTGGTTGCTGCTGTGGGTAACACTTCCCTTCAATTTGTTGATCTACGGCATCAACGACATTTTTGATCAAGAAACCGACAACATCAATATCCGCAAAGGCGGATATGGTGGGGCAAAAATTGACCCCAAGGAAGTTCCTTGGATTTTCTGGGGCGTCATCCTGACCAATGTGCCCTTCCTGGTGTTTTTTGGCCTGAATTATTCGTGGCAAGCTAACGCCTGGATCTGGGCATATACCCTCTTTTTCTACTTCTACTCTTCACCGCCGCTGAGGTTTAAGGGTCGCCCTTTCCTAGATTCACTCAGCAATGCCGATTACGCATTTCCCTTAGCCTTTGTTCCGTTTGCATTAGGGGTCCAGCCAGTATGGCTTGCAGTATTCGGTCTGATGGCGTGGAGTTTGGCCAAGCACACCTATGACGCCATTCAAGACATTGAAGAAGACAAGTTCGTAGGAATCAACACCACTGCCGTATTTCTTGGAACCAAAGGGTCTCTGTGTTGGGTGGGATTCTGGTGGGCTGTCTCTACTGTCTTCTTCTGGTTCATTAATATTCCGCTTGCCATCGCCAACGCCGCATACGCGGCATGGTTGATTTGGCTCATCACTCAAGATGACACCCCCGAAAATGCCAAACGTGTCTATAAGTATTCGGTCGCCTACCCCTACATTGTGGGCGCTGTGGCAGGTGTACAGCTGGTGATAGCAATCTTCTTTGGTTTCTACCAACCATGAATAAAAATATTGTCATTGTGGGAGCTGGCCTTGGCGGTCTGAGCGCTGCCGCACTTTTGGCTAAAGCTGGACACCAGGTCACCGTGTTGGAAAGAAACTCGTGGGTGGGAGGTAAATCCAGGCGCATTGAGGTGGCAGGTCAACGAATAGACACCGGTCCTTCACTTGTGACGTTCCCAGGGGTCCTTGATGAACTCTTTGCCCGCTATGACCAATTAGGCCCAGGGGTTCCTGCAGCGCAGATTGCCAACTTGAGCTTGGAGCGTTTGCCTGAAGTGGGAAAGTATTTCTTCCGTGATCGGGTAGTGACTCTTCCTGTGGAACAAGATCACCCCTGGTATCCGGCATGGAAACGTTTTGATGAGATTCACGGGGGACTAAGCCCTGAGATTGTGAAGTTGCTTACCGCTGATCCCTTTGATGTAGGGACCTTGGGGGCTGTTCAAGCTCTCACCAAAAATTATGGTCGGCACTTTTCAACGTCTGGGTATCTCAATACCCTTTCTTGGATGCCCGAAGAGCTCAAAGAAGTCATTGCCATTCATACACTCAATGCGGGGATCGCTCCAGAGCGAACCTTGGCGTTATATGCAACGATGCCTGCGGTGATGGCCCGGGAAGGTATTTTTGTGCCCACAGGTGGGGTCTATGAAATTGTGTTAGCACTGTCTCGATTGGCTACTGAAGCAGGTGCAGTTATTCATACGAATGTCCAGGTCACCAGTATTTCCAAAGGCACAGTGAGAACTGCTGACCGCACCTTTGATGCTGATGTGGTGATTGGGGCAGCTGATGCGCAGGTTATAGACCAGCTGCTGGGTAAGAAAAAGCCGCCCTACCAGAGGGTTTCTTGTTCTGGCATTGCGATTTTTGCTGTTCTCGATAAACCTCTTCCAGTGTCAACGGTTACCCATTCGGTCATCATGCCGAGCAATCCAGCACAATTACATGAGGCGTTGGATCGCCGAGAGCTACCTGAAGAAACAATGGCGTTTGTGAACTATTACGCACCAGGAAATATCTATCCGAATAAAAAAGCAACCGCAGCATTGTTGTTAACGGCACCGTCAGACGGAAAAGAATACGGACTGGATCATCCCTTTGTACAAAAAGAACTCGCTCGTATTTCGGCCATGATGGGACTTCCCACCTCACTAGCCGACTCTATTTCTGACTATCAGATGCTGCATCCGCAGTACTTCTCTGGCTTTGGAGCCGAAGGCGGTGCTCTATACGGGGCCACAAGAAAGCTCTGGCAAGGAGGCCCTTTCCACACCCCCCGCTATTCTTCTCTGACAAAACCGTGGCTGTGGAGAGTGGGGGCGTCTGTGCATCCAGGAGGGGGTATCCCTGCTGTACTCGGTGGTTCCATGAATTCTGTAGCAAGGTTGCTCAAAAAACTTTCATAGTTTCACCCTAAGTAATAGGCAATTGTGCAGCGGGCACTTAGAATTAGCCAGGCGGTAGACCATTGGTTTACTCAGCTGGCAATCTCGCGCACAGAAAGTTTCATCACCATGGCAGTAGATCTCATCCTTAAAGCCTCATCCGTTATCACGATGGACCCTAAAAACCCACGCGTTGAAGCAGTCGCTGTAGACAGCGCAGCTGGCACAATTGCGGGTGTAGGGGCACTGTCTGATCTCACCGCGGAACACAGCACGGCAACCGTAAAAGATTTAGGGTCCACAATTTTGATGCCGGGCTTAATTGATCCGCACAGCCACCCTGCCTTAGGTGGTCTCACCACTCAAGAACCAGCGCACTGGATTGCCCCCTACGTCGGTTACCCCACATATGCCGATGTCACAGCATTTTTCACCAAAATCAATAAGGAAACACCAGCTGGCGTTCCCTTAGCTTTCAACGGTTTAGACCGCACACTACAGGGTGCTCCTGAGCTGACAAATAAAGATCTTGACGTGTTTTTCCCAGACCGCCCCGTCATAGTTTTTGATAACTCAGGACACGAAGGGTACTTCAACACTGCAAACATCACCCAGTTGGGCTGGGTTGACGGGAAGCCTCCTGCAGATCCCGTGGGTTCACGTTTTGGCCGCAACGACGATGGCACATCTAACGGACGTGCGTATGAAGTTGCAGCAACATTCATGGCCGCATCTAAAATCTTGGGTCAATTGGGACAGCACCCTCTGGCCCCTATTGCCAGCTGGTACGCCCTGATGGCTAAAAACGGCATTACATCGACTACTGAGCACACCTACCAAACAAATCAGCTCAAAGCGTATGTCGCGATGGCCATGGCTCCTGACTCTCCTCTTCGTATCTCTCTGTATCACATGTCCATCGAGGACACCTGTGATCAGCCCGTCACCACACCCGTTCCTGAGGCAAAGCTCAAGAAGCAAGGAATCAAGCTATGGGCAGACGGCTCACCCTGGGTTGGAACCATTGCGGCATCATTCCCTTACCAAGATAACGACGTTACTCGCGGAGCCAACATTCCTCTTGGCCCTGGCGGGGAAGCCATGATGAACTATTCACGCGCGCAGCTTGATGAGATTCTCGACAAGCTCACCCCCAGCGGATATCAGATGGCGTTCCACTGTAATGGTGACGTGGGTATGGACATCGTCCTTGATGCATACGAGCACGCACTTAACAAACACGGCAAGTTAGGCACCGATCACCGTTGGCGTATTGAACACATGGGTGCATGTCGTAGAGATCAGTTTGATCGTGCAGCAAGCCTGGGAGTATGTCTGTCAATGAGCCCCTTCCAATACTTGTATTGGGGAGATCTGCTCAATGGCACCCTCTTCGAAGACTCCATTGGGTCACAGTGGCAAGCCGTAGGAGACGCATTCCGATCCGGAGCATCCGTGAGCTTCCACAACGATGGATCAGTTACCCCACCTATTCCCTTGCTGAACTGGCAGTCAACCGTTTCTCGTCAAACCATCAATGGAAATGTGTATGGCGCAAACCAAGCCATTAGCTTGGATGACGCCATCAAGGCTCACACCGTCAATGCCGCATTCCAGCTGGGACGCGAACATGAAATTGGTTCCATTGAGGTAGGCAAACTCGCCGACTTCTGTGAGCTCTCTGCAGACCCCTATGAGGTCGACCCTCACATCTTGACCGAAAAGGTTTCCGTTTTAGGAACATGGGTCGGTGGCCACAAGATTGACCTAGACGCATTCAAGGCCCAGGTCGAGGCAATGGATCCTGCAGAGCACAAAGACACACACGTCAACATTCACGCAACCAAAAAGTGTTGCTAAGGAGTACTACACACATGTCACAATCAACACCCGCACAAGCTGTCAAGACTGGCTCAGCCCTCGTCGCCCTGATTTATTTGGGCTATCTAGGAGCAGTCCAAGGGGCTGACCCTAATATTGCGTCAACAGCATTGCTATCAGCCGGCAAAGAACTGAACTTTGGCGGATTAACAGCTCTGGCAGCCAGCGTCAGTACTCTCGCACTCGCCGCAACAGTTATCTCCACAGGTATGTTTGCCGACAGATGGGGCCGTAAAAAAGTCATCATTGCCGCTATGCTCTTGGCCATTATTGGTGACGGAATTGTCGTTATAGCTCAAGACCCCGTGATGTTCATTATCGGTCGTGCTATTGCAGGTATCGGCCTTGGTGCCGTGTATGGTGCTGCCTTCGCCTACGTCAAGCTTTTTGGCGAAAAATACAAGGGTGGTATCGCGGTTGCGTTAGGTGTTTTCTCGGCATCGATTGGTTTGTTCTCTCTTCTGATGACCTTTGTGGGAGCAACAATTGTGGGAATCGGATGGCGTGAAGCGTTCATCGTTATTCCTGTCCTTAGTGCTATCGGTATTTTGTTGGGATTGTTTATCCTGCCAAAGGATCACGTCACAATTACCTCCGAGCCTTGGGATGCTCTTGGCCAGGTTGTCTTGGGTCTCGCCGTAGTTTCCTCGCTGTATGGCATTTCTCACGCCGCAAATGGTCTGACCTCACCATTGACCATTGTTCCTATTGTTATCGGGCTGGTCTTGTTCGTAGTGTTCTATTTCCGCGAGAAGAGCAATCCTGACAAGCGTTTCTTCCCCATTGCCCTCATGAAGAGCCCGCTCTTCTTGGCTGCTATTGGTGTTGGGTTCTTGTATAACTTCGCAACAGGTGTTGGCTTGCTGTCCTTCAGCAACTTGTTCCAGTACCAACTTGAGCTCAAGGGTCTCGACCTTTCGCTGTCTCAGTTGCCTTATTTGGTTGTCGCGATTCCGGTTTCACTTTTAATCGGCAAGCTCATTGGTAAGAACATTATTTCCCGTCAGATGTCTGCATTAATTGGTGGAGCCATTTCTGCTGCTGGAGCAATCATGTTTGCGGTAACCGCTTTGGGCTCCCCCAAGTCGGTCATGGAATACATTCCTGCACTGATTGTGTTGGGTGCTGGTGCTGCGATCCCTGCTGTGGCATATGGCGGAATGATCTTGGAAGAAGCAGACCCTAAGCACTACGGTGTTGTGTCATCTTCTCGAACCACCATTGGTCAGTTCTGGTATGCGATGGGTCTTGCGATTTCAACTGTGATCGTGGACATGATGGCGCGTTCTCACGTGATGAACAAGCTCGGTGAAACTGCTGAGACAGAGCTGGAAACCTGGTCTGCCTCCGGAGGAACACCTTCTGACAGCAGTGTTCTGCCCACGGCACTGGAAGGTTTCGTGCAAGGTTTTGCATTGCTGATGTTCATCTTCGCTGCCTTGATGGTGCTCGTAGGAATTGTCGTTCTGATTTTGGGAAACATCTCCGATAAGCAAAAGAAAGCACAGCAGACTACTTCGTCCTAGACTCAATTCGTGGATGTAGATTCTGCTGATATTGCAGCTTTTAAAGAGATCAGAAGTGTTCTGAGCTGGGTTCTCACCCAGGTCAGAACATTTCACCCCGAACAAGAAGAATTAGCAGACTATCTTCCGCGTTCTCGATTTCTCGGCATTCCCACCCGCGCCAAAATGGTCCGGGTGGGAAGTGTTTGGCGCTTAGGAGTTTTTCTACTCAGCGATGACGGTCTGCTTTTTCAAGCCGGTGAAGTAACCCGCGTTGCTGAACCTCCTCATCCGGGGCATGTTTCTGCCTACCGTGAGGAACGAAGGGAATTTATGGAAGCCGCCCTTCGAGGTGGTTTCTCAGTCGGGGAAGTGGTCAATTTCAATACTTTTCGTATCACCCTCGATATGGACGAATTACGTCACACCCGCAGGCCGTTGTTTATTTCTGGCTCTCACGCCTATGTTCGCTGGCGCGAAGGTGCACCTGATTCAGACGCCCTGTTATTCAAGGACT
>JBIIGO010000027.1:0-11585 GCA_044236405.1 Aurantimicrobium sp. | reverse complement strand
TATCGAAACTTGAGTGACACCCAATGTGAACAGGCCAACCGCGGGTGGAGAAAGTTTCTCTGGGTGAACTTTGTTTCAGGCCTGGTCATCACACTGGTGATGAACTACGTTACTCAATACGGCTAGTCACCTTATCTAACAGCGTTTTTTCCTCACAGAGCTCTCGATTAGATTCTTCCGACGCACTAGCGTTGGGTATATGACGCAACCAGCTTTGTTCACTCCCATTTCAATCCGCTCCGTCACAATGCGCAACCGAATCTGGGTTCCGCCAATGTGTATGTATAGCGCGTTGAATAAAGACGGGAAAGCGTCCTCTTTCCACTACGCACACTTAGGAGCAATGGCTCTGGGCGGGGCAGGGCTCGTCATTCAAGAAGCCACGGCCGTCTCTCCTGAAGGCCGGATCACCTTCCACGACCTCGGGTTGTGGAACGATGAGCAGCGTGATGTCTTGGCTCCGATTGTGGAGTTCGTAAAGTCCACCGGTGCGGTTGCAGGAATTCAATTAGCTCACGCGGGTCGCAAAGCCTCCACAGCACCTGACTGGGGATACCCTCCCTTTCGCGGAACAATCTCGGTTGACGAGGGCGGGTGGCACACTCTCGCTCCGTCTGCCATAGCCTTCGATGGCTATGACACTCCCCGAGAAATGACCATCGAAGAGGTGCAGCAAACGGTGCGCGATTTTGCCTCTGCGGCTAAGCGTGCAAAAGAAGCGGGTTACCAAGTCATCGAGCTACATGCTGCTCACGGCTACTTGCTGCATGAATTCTTATCTCCCCTGAGCAATCAGCGCACCGATGATTACGGCGGACCGCTGAAAAACCGTGCGCGATTGCTTTTGGAAATCGTCGAAGCAGTCCGTGCTGAAATCGGTGAAGAGTTGGCATTATTTATTCGCTTCTCGGCCACCGATTGGGTTGAAGGCGGATGGAACGAAGAAGAAACGGCCATCGTGTCTGATTGGGCCAAAGACCTCGGCGCAGATTTGATTGACGTGTCCTCCGGGGGAAATGTGACAGGAGTAAAAATTGAAGTGGGCCCTGGCTACCAAGTTCCCTTGGCACACTTTGTGAAACAGCATGCACACCTTCCCGTGGCGGCTGTGGGGCTGATTACCACCGCACAACTAGCGAATGAGATTGTGGAAGACGGCCGTGCTGACGCCGTGCTCGTAGGTAGGGAACACTTACGTGATCCTCGCTTTGCGTTGCGCGCAGCAGCGGAGTTGGGTGCAGAAATTGATTATCTCCCTGGCCAATACGGTCGTGCGCCCTTCAAGCGCTAGCGGATATATTTTGCCCGGAGTGGGATCATCAACAACAGTCCGACAAACAACGTGATCACGATTCCGAGGATGCCGAAGTAGGCAGCTCCAAAGACGGTCACGAATAGCGCAAAGAGCGTGGGGGTAATAAAGCTTATGGCGCGTCCAGTGGTGGCGTAGAGGCCGAAGATTTCACCTTCTTGTCCATCGGGAGCAAGGTGGGCCAGGTAGGCACGACTTGAGGCTTGAGCAGGCCCTACGAATAAGGTCAACATGAGTCCACCAATCCAAAATGCGGTGGCCCCACCATCGTGGAAAAAGAAGAGCCCAAGTCCGGTGATAATCAGACCGCTCAGCGCGATCACAATGACGCGCTTAGACCCGATCTTGTCGTCGATCCACCCGGAGATAAACACACCAATACCGGCCACGAGATTACCGCCAATGGCAAAGAGAATAACTTCAGTGAAGTCCAACCCGAAGACGGTTCCGGCCAAAATACCACCGAAGGCAAAGACCGCCGCCAGGCCATCGCGGAACACCGCACTGGCCAAGAGAAAGTAGAAGGTGGGGCGGCTGGTCTTGTAAAGATTTTTGATCTTGGCAAACAGGTTTTTGTAGGAACCGATGATCCCCAGTTTTTGGCCGGGGTTTGTTCCTTTGTTCTCGGGAACAAAAAGGAACAACGGAATAGAGAAGATCAGTGACCACACGGCGGCAAAGACCGCGACCACACGAATATTCATGCCGTCTTCTTCCGTCACCCCAAACCAGTACGGAGGGTCACCGAGGATAAATCCAACCAGGGCAATTAGAAGAACCACAATGCCACCGATGTAGCCCATGCCCCACCCAAAGCCGGAGAGGCGACCAATGTTTTTGGGTGTCGAGATTTGCAGCAGCATGGCGTTGTAGTTCACGTTCGCCATCTCGTAGGAGACGTTGGCAATCGTAAGCAAGATAATGCCCATGGCAAAGAACGAGGGGGAACCTTCGACAAAGAACATGGCTGCGGTGGCAGCAATCATGATGCCGGTATTGATTCCTAGCCACACTTTTCTATTACCGCTGGCGTCAGTTCGAAGACCAAGAATAGGAGAGACCAGGGCAATGGTGAGTCCACCAATAGCTAACGCCCAGCCCACCCAGCTAGTGAGGTCAGCCTCAGCAGATCTGAAGTTATCTAGTGCTGCGCCGGTGGCACCATCGGCACCGCCGGCTGCTTCGTAGGCTTCGACAACCTCGGGGTCGATAAAGAATCCAGAGACGATGTAGCGGGCAAAGACGAAGGTCGTGATCAGAACACTAAAAGCAGATGTTCCCCAATCCCACAGAGCCCAGGAAAAGACTTGGCGTTTGGGGACGGTGAGGGCAACATTGCTCGACATGAGAACAGGCTACTCCGCGAGAGTGCTCCAGGGAACACAAAAGCGCCAACGGTGCGATGAACTTTGGGTAAATCAGCCCTTTTCACAAACTTGAGTCGACTTAACTCAAGATTTTGATTAATCGCTTGACATCCTGGTTGTTCTTTGACAAACTTGATACATCAAGACTCAAGTCTTGAGCAAGCTTTGAAAAACACACGAACTGCCGGTCTTCGTGCCGGAGAAAAACACAAGGAGAAATACATATATGTCACGTGCAGTAGGCATTGACCTCGGAACAACTAACTCGGTTGTATCCGTCCTCGAAGGTGGCGAACCCGCCGTCATCGCAAACGCAGAAGGTTTCCGTACAACCCCCTCGGTTGTCGCCTTCACCAAAGATGGGGAAGTCCTCGTCGGAGAACCAGCTAAGCGTCAAGCTGTAACAAACGTTGACCGCACCATTGCGTCGGTCAAGCGTCACATCGGTACCGATTGGACCGTATCAATTGACGACAAGAAGTACACCCCACAAGAAATTTCAGCTCGTATCTTGGGCAAGCTCAAGCGCGACGCAGAAACATACCTCGGTGCACCCGTTACTGACGCGGTCATCACCGTTCCTGCGTATTTCAACGACGCAGAACGTCAAGCAACCAAAGATGCAGGTGAAATCGCAGGACTGAACGTCCTACGTATCATCAACGAGCCCACCGCAGCCGCTCTGGCCTACGGTTTGGATAAGGGTAAAGAAGACGAACTCATCTTGGTCTTCGACTTAGGTGGTGGAACGTTTGACGTTTCGCTGCTCGAAGTTGGAAAAGATGACGACTTCTCCACCATCCAGGTTCGTGCAACCAGTGGTGACAACCGCCTCGGTGGTGACGACTGGGATCAGCGCATCGTTGATCACCTGATCAAGCGATTCAAAGAATCCACTGGTGTGGATGTCTCTACAGACAAGATTGCTCTGCAGCGTCTGAAAGAAGCTGCTGAGCAGGCAAAGAAGGAATTGAGCTCTGCTCCCAGCACCTCCATCCAGTTGCCATACCTGTCGTTGACCGAGAATGGCCCAGCCAACTTGGATGAGACCTTGACTCGTGCACAATTCGAGTCCATGACCGAAGATTTGATTGCTCGGACCAAGAAGCCATTCGAAGACGTCATCAAAGAAGCAGGTGTCAAAGTTGGAGACATCAACCACGTTGTATTGGTCGGTGGATCTACCCGTATGCCTGCTGTTGCAGAACTGGTCAAGACCCTCACCGGAGGACAAGAGCCCAACAAGACCGTCAACCCTGATGAGGTTGTCGCTGTGGGTGCTGCCCTTCAGGCTGGTGTTCTCAAGGGAGAGCGTAAAGACGTTCTTCTCATTGACGTCACCCCATTGAGCCTCGGTATCGAGACCAAGGGTGGCATCATGACCAAGCTGATCGAGCGCAACACCGCTATCCCTACGAAGCGTTCTGAAACCTTTACCACCGCTGATGACAACCAGCCTTCGGTATCGATTCAGGTTTTCCAGGGAGAGCGTGAATTTACTCGTGACAACAAGTCACTGGGTAACTTCGAGCTCACCGGTATTGCCCCCGCACCTCGTGGAATGCCACAGGTTGAAGTGACCTTCGACATTGACGCTAACGGTATCGTTCACGTCTCTGCCAAGGACAAGGGAACCGGCAAAGAACAGTCCATGACCATCACCGGTGGATCTTCGCTTCCCAAGGAAGACATCGAGCGCATGGTCCGTGAAGCTGAAGAAAACGCCGCTGAAGACAAAGCACGTCGTGAGTCTGCAGAAACCCGCAACCAGGCTGAGCAGTTGGCCTACTCGATCGAGAAATTGATCAAGGACAACGAAGACAAGCTTCCTGAGGACATCAAGTCTGAAGTTCAAGGCGATGTCGACGAGCTCAAGAGTGCCCTAGCCGGAGAAGATGACGCAGCAGTGAAAACTGCATTCGACAAACTCTCTGAAAGCCAAGGCAAGCTCGGAGAAGCCATTTATGCAGCAAGCCAAGAAGAAGCTAGTGCAGAAGCACCTGCTGAGGGCGAGGCAGCTGCGGATGAGGATGTCGTCGATGCTGAAGTCGTTGAAGACGACGAAGCTGACAGCGCTTCAGAGAAAGACGCTAAGTAAGAATGAGTGAGAAGAACCCCAACCACGAGGAGCCAGTCATCCGCGACAAGCGCAAGATTGATCCCGAAACCGGTGAGGTTCGCGAGGGTGTTGAGGAGTCTGCTGCGGCAGGCTCCTCAGCCCCTGTTCTCGATGAAGATCCTGCCTATGAAGGTGACCCCACGGGGTCCTATGAGGATGCTGATGTTGAGACCTCGCTTTCTGACACAGATCTGTCGTTTCTCGAAGATGCAGAACAGGATCTTGCCGCCGAGCGTTTGGCTGATCTTCAACGCGTGACCGCAGAATATGCCAACTACCGTAAGCGCACCGAAGCTAACCGTGAGATTGAGCGCGAGCGACTGATTTCAGAAACAGCAAAGCTATTGCTGCCTGTCTTGGATGATATTGATCGGGCTGAAAAGCACGGCGACCTCGTTGACGGATCTCCTCTGGCAGCTATTGCTGGCAAATTGCGCGGTGTCACCGAACGCCTCGGGCTTGTTGCCTACGGCCAAGCTGGCGAGGCGTTTGATCCCAATCAGCACGAAGCCATTTTGCAGCAACCGACTCCCGACGTGACCGAAGAGACCGTCTTGGATGTCGTGGAGACTGGATACATGTTGGGACTCACCCAGGTTCGTCCTGCCAAAGTTGTCGTTGCTGTACCTGCCTAACCTAACGAATTCAGAACAGAAGAAAGGAGGCGCGCATGGCCAGTCAAGATTGGTTTGATAAAGACTTTTATAAAGTCCTCGGCGTCTCTAAGGATGCCTCTGAAGCTGAGCTCAAGAAGGTGTACCGCAAACTAGCTCGTCAGTATCACCCCGATTCCAATCCGGGGGATGCCAAGGCAGAAGCAAAATTCAAAGAAATCTCGGAGGCATATACCGTTCTTTCTGACAAGAAGCAGCGGGAAGAATACGATCAAATCCGAGCCATGGGTTCGGGCGCTCGCTTTAGCGCGGGCGGACCCCAGGGTGGATTTGATGACGCATTCAGTGGCATGTTTGGCCGCCCGCGCGGTGGCCAAAGCTACACCTTTAGCCAAGGCGGCGGAGGCTTTGAGGATATTCTCGGCGGAATGTTTGGTGGCGGATCCCGCTTCCAACCATCCGGGGGATATCAAGGATTTGGTGGACCCCAAAAGGGGCAAGACATTGTCTCTCAGGTCACCATCGACTTCTTTGAAGCATTCCATGGCGACACCATGAACCTGAGCACCAGTGACGGTCGCTCCGTCAAAGTGAAAATTCCTGCCGGCGTGAACGACGGACAGAAAATTCGCTTGCGCGGCAAAGGCTATCCCAGCCCAGACGGCGGAGAATCTGGTGACATCATTTTGACTGTCAACGTGAAAAAGCACCCTGTTTTTGAACGTGATGGCGTGAACATTCGTGTGAACGTTCCGGTGACCTTCGTCGAAGCATCCTTAGGTGCCACGATCGAGGTTCCCACCCCAGACGGTGAAACCGTCAAGCTCAAAGTAGCTGCAGGAACACCCAGCGGGCGTTCGTTGCGGGTTAAGGGTCGTGGGGTAAAAACAGCCAAGGCAACCGGTGATCTCCTCGCCGTTGTTCAGATTGCTGTGCCCTCACATCTAGACGACAAAGCCAAAGAGGCACTAGAACAGTTTGCAGAGGTTGCTCCGAAAGAGAACCCCAGAGCTGATCTGCTGTCCCACGCACAGCGCTAACACGTAGCCATCGAGAAAGGATACAAACATGGATGAGAATCAACCCCTGTTTACGATCTCTATGGCTGCGGAATTAGCGGGGATGCACCCCCAAACCCTCAGGCAATATGACCGCATCGGATTGGTGCAGCCAGGTCGAACAGCCGGCCAATCACGTCGCTATTCCATGCGTAATGTTGCTCAGCTTCGGGAAGTAGCCAGGTTGAGCGCTGAAGGGCTCTCGCTAGAAGGCATTAAACGTGTTCTGGATTTAGAGAACCAAAATGATGCCTTGCGCGCCCGGGTTCGTGAACTCGAAGCGGCACTCGCAGACGCGATGTTGAGCCAACCAGGTCGACGGGTCTTTGCTGCTGGATCTGGCGGGGATGTTGAGTCTGTTAAGGCTGGAACCCGGATTCGCCGGAGAACTGATGTCGTTGTCTGGCGACCATTTGGTCGTAACCAGTAGTTTTCCTCCTCTCGTTCACCGAGAGGTTGTCTACTTTCTTCTCTTTTACAAAGAAATGGGACTCTGCGGCTGGCATATTTCTGTTATCAGGTAAAGAATAGAAGGGTGTCACTATTGAATGAGCCACAGGTCTGGACTCTCATCGCCGTATTCTCCACGGCGCTTTTTGGCATGATGGGCTTTTTGCTCACAGGCTTGGTGCGAATCATGAAAGCAGAATTCGCAACACTTCATGCACGAATCGACAATCTCGATCGTGACGTTCAATTCTTAATGAGACGAGAATTTGGGGAGAACCACTCCTAACGTGAGTTTTCCTTACGAGCGCTTAAGACGCTGGCCTGATCTGGAGTCACCAGAGTTGGTTGCCTATGACAGCGCAGACAAACTTCTTATTGAATACGCACAGCTGGAGCTACCCCAGATGTCACCTGCGATTACCCAGGTGACTATTGTGGGGGACACTCACGGTGCCCTCGCTCTGTCTTCGATCTCAGAACTTTCTGTGAAACAGGTTCTATTACATCAAGACAACCTCTCAGGAGAAGCGGCAACTCTGAGCAATGCTCGAGAACTCTCTGATGTGTTGAGTGCAGATGCCTCACTTACTCATCTTGATCTTTCCCCAGAACTTTTTTCGTCGTCACGACTTGTGTTGATGCGCTTACCTAAATCTCTAGAACAACTCGATCAGTGGGCAGCCATGATTGCCGCCTATGCCCCTCAGGATGTTGTTGTGGTGTGTGCAGGACGCATCAAATACATGACCTTGAGCATGAATGAGGTTCTGGGAAGATATTTCACCTCGGTGCAGGCACATTTGGCGCAGCACAAGTCTCGTGTTCTGACCGTCCGCGGACCGCGACGCCAAGAAGCGGAAGCGGCGTTATCTCTGTGGCCCAAATCTGAACACCATCAAGATCTGGATATGACGGTGTGTGCTCACGGAGGAGTATTTGCTGGGACATCAATAGATATTGGTACCTATGATCTATTGGCTGTGCTCGATAGGGTCTCGGGGAAACAACAGCAGCGCATTATTGATTTTGGCTGCGGTTCGGGAGTTCTTGCCGCCCAGATTGCGCGGCTGCGTCCCACCGCCACCGTCATTGCCACAGATCAATCCTGGGCGGCCGTACATTCAACTCAGGCAACCATCGAAGTCAATGGGTTGGCGGACCGGGTGACTGTTGTTCGAGATGATGGGTTAGCAACACAACCGGACGCTTCAGCGGATCTCATACTGTTCAATCCGCCTTTTCACTCAGGGGCGGCCGTTCATGCGGGCACGAGTTTGCGCCTATTTGCCGAAGCCGGTCGTGTACTCGTTCCCGGAGGTGAGTTGTGGGTAGTGGCGAATCGGCACCTCAGTTACAAGCCTGCGTTGCGCAAATTGGTGGGGGAAACCAGGGAAGTCAGGCGCACTCCCAAATTCACGGTGACAAAGTCGATTAAGGCTTAATTCCGGGATTTTTCTTCACAAAACCCTAGATATTTCCCTCTATTTTAGGTAAACTTGAGTCATGAAGACTCAACTTTGTTGAGCAGAATCTTTTACAAGGAGAAACAACCCTTATGCAACAAGAGCCGCAAGAGGAACAACAAAGCGCGCTCGAACAATTCGGTGTCAACCTCACTGAAATTGCTAAGAGCGGCAAGCTCGACCCTGTCATCGGTCGCGATGCAGAAATCCGCCGTGTCAGCCAAGTGCTGACCCGTCGCACCAAAAACAACCCCGTCCTGATCGGTGAACCAGGAGTCGGAAAAACAGCTGTCGTTGAAGGACTCGCCCAGCGTATTGTCGCCGGTGACGTTGCCGACAGCCTCAAAGATAAGCAGCTTGTCTCCCTTGATATCTCCGCGCTGATTGCCGGAGCAAAATATCGCGGTGAATTTGAAGAACGCCTCAAAGCCGTTCTTAAAGAAATCAATGACTCTGATGGTCAAATCATTACCTTCATCGACGAACTCCACACCCTCATGGGTGCTGGTGGCGGAGAAGGATCAGTGGCTGCAGCGAACATGCTCAAGCCCATGCTTGCTCGCGGTGAGCTGCGTTTGATTGGTGCCACCACATTGGATGAGTACCGTGAGTTCATTGAAAAGGACGCCGCTCTTGAGCGCCGTTTCCAACAGGTGTTCGTCGGAGAGCCCAGCGTTGAAGACACCATCGCTATTTTGCGCGGCCTTAAAGAACGCTACGAAGCACACCACAAAGTTGCCATTGCAGATAACGCGCTTGTAGCGGCAGCTGCTCTGTCCAACCGCTACATCACCAGCCGCCAGCTTCCCGATAAGGCCATTGACCTTATCGACGAAGCTGCCAGCCGGTTGCGTATGGAAATTGACTCAGCTCCGGTTGAAATCGACGAGCTCCGTCGTAGCGTGGATCGTCTCAAGCTTGAAGAGCTTGCCTTGAAAAAGGAGAAAGATGATGCCTCTAAAGAACGCCTCACCAAATTACGTGAAGACATGGCAGAGCGCTCAGCCCGTTTGGAAGATCTTGAAAAGCGGTGGGAACTAGAGAGAAATGCCCTCAACCGTGTGGGTGAACTCAAGACAAAACTAGATGCCGCTCGTATTCAGGCTGAGCGTGCACAGCGTGAAGGACAGCTCGAACAAGCAAGCCGTTTGCTCTATGCCGAGATTCCTCAGCTCGAGCAAGAACTGGCCGCCGCTGAATCTATCGAACAATCTGACACTGACCGCATGGTCAATGACCAGGTCACCTCAGAAGACATCGCGGGTGTCATTGCGGCATGGACCGGAATTCCCGTGGACAAACTCACCCAAGGTGAAACAGACAAGCTTCTCAAGCTGGAAAGTGAATTGGGTAAGCGCCTGATTGGTCAGAAAAAGGCTGTGCAGGCTGTTTCTGAATCAGTTCGTCGTTCTCGTGCAGGAATCTCGGACCCTGATCGTCCCACTGGTTCTTTTATGTTCTTAGGCCCTACGGGTGTGGGAAAGACAGAACTTGCTAAAGCGCTCGCTGAGTATCTGTTCGATGACGAGAAAGCCATGATTCGCATCGACATGAGTGAATACGGAGAGAAGCACTCTGTATCACGTTTGGTCGGAGCTCCTCCCGGATACATCGGATATGAAGCAGGTGGACAGCTCACGGAAGCGGTTCGCCGTCGCCCCTACTCGGTTGTCCTCCTCGACGAGGTCGAGAAAGCTCACCCGGAAGTATTCGACGTCTTGTTACAAGTACTTGATGACGGCCGCCTCACCGATGGTCAAGGTCGCACCGTGGATTTCCGCAACGTGATCTTGATTCTGACCTCCAACTTAGGTTCTCAATATCTTGTGGATCCTGAATTGGACTGGGATGAGAAAGAGCGGCTCGTCAATGAGACGGTGCGTCAAGCATTCAAGCCTGAGTTTGTGAACCGTTTGGATGACATCGTCGTCTTCTCTGCGCTGAGCCACGAAGACTTAGGTTCGATTGTTGAGCTCTACATTGATCGCTTACAAAAGCGGTTACATGAGCGCCGGTTGGAATTGGCTGTCACTCCAGATGCCAGACGCTGGTTGGCTGAGCGAGGATACGATCCCATTTATGGTGCTCGGCCCCTGCGTCGACTTATGCAACATGAGATTGACGATCGCCTTGCAACGGGAATCTTGTCCGGCAAGATTCACGATGGAGATGTTGTGAAGGTGGATGTTGATGGTGACACTCTCAGTGTCACCTCACAGACAGTTCATCCTGCCTACGACGCGGGAGATGAAGATCCCTTCATCGAGGCAGAGCTCATGGACGACAATCACTAAGGCCCACAAGCTCTAAACACTCAGACCCACTGTATGGAGAGGTCGCCTTCTTTGTCTGCGAACTTCTTCAGATGACGAACTAGTACGTCTTGGATAAAGGCAGTGTCCTCTTCGGTTGCTGCCGTTGTTGAAAACTCAATCGTGCTCTCGGTCACCACAATCGAGGCACTACCTTGGCTAAAGACCAAATCCCACCCGTTGTCTGTAGGGGTGGATTGGATCTTGTGGGACAGGTGGTTTGCAAGCTGCTTGGCATACCGAGCAGGTCTAGCAATAGTGATCGTGGCGCGAGATTCCATATCTTGATTCTGTCAGGCTTTGATCAGTAGGAGGCAACATACTTAATAGGGACACCAACAGGAATAAATCTCCTACTGTGGTGTTATTACCTGTGGTTGTATTGAACCTGCACCCCTGCCTTTTAGAAAGAGACTCATGCCTCACCTCGCACAAACCAGTGTTCCCATCCTTCCTGTTCTGGCAGAACGCTGGAGCCCTCGAGCTTTTGAAACATCACCCCCACTGACACAAGCAGACCTGATTCCCGCTTTTGAAGCAGCCCGATGGGCCCCCTCAGCAAATAACAACCAACCTTGGAGATATATCGTCGGCTTCAAGGGTGATGAGGTTCATGACATCATCTCAGCCAACCTTGCAGGGTGGAATAACGCATGGATGCCGCTGGCCCCCGTGTTGGTTGCCACCATTGCTCAGACAGCGTTTGAGAATGGAAAGCCCAACGCTTATGCCCCCTACGACTTAGGTCAATCGGTGGCTCACTTCTCCATTCAGGCGCAATCTGATGGTCTTTATGTTCACCAGGTTGCCGGAACAAACACGACTGCCTTGCAAGAAGCATTCAACCCTCCTGCGGGATTCGAGTTCTTCCACACTTTCGCAGTGGGACG
>JBIIGO010000026.1:0-11621 GCA_044236405.1 Aurantimicrobium sp. | reverse complement strand
TGTCTTGTCGAGCTTGAGGGAAACGTTTGGTTTAGCTGAGCAGTGTGAAATTACGACTGAAGCCAATCCAGACACGTTCACGCTCGACTATGCACAACAATTAGCCGAGGCTGGATTCACACGGGTAAGTATCGGCATGCAGTCAGCTGTCGATCATGTACTTCGCACGTTGGATCGTACTCACCAGCCAGAAAATGTCTCTCGTGCCGTTACCGCCGCACGCACAGCAGGCCTCGATGTCAGTGTTGATGTGATTTATGGCGCCCCTGCTGAGTCTCTTGATGATTGGCGTCGGACCGTTGACGAAGTACTACGTCTTGATGTTTCACACATTTCTGCCTATGCATTGATCGTTGAACAAGGAACGGCGTTAGAGAGAAAAATTCGTTCCGGACACTTGCCAGCCCCGGATGATGACCTTCAGGCTGACATGTATGAATATGCCGATAGCGCATTCAGTCAGTCTGGGTTTTCCTGGTACGAACTAAGTAATTGGTCCACAAATGCTCACACTCAATCCCGCCATAACACGGCGTATTGGCAGAATCAGGATTGGTGGGGATATGGTCCAGGTGCTCATTCGCATATTGGCGGACAACGCTTTTGGAATGTTAAGCACCCGTCGGCTTATGTGGAGCGACTTGCATCGGGGAGCACTCCAGTCTTTGCTAGTGAGTTTCCAGATGAACAATCAAGACGACTAGAAGATGTTCTGTTAGGAATTCGGTTAGCTTCTGGGTTACCAATGTCAGGTTGGCCACCAGCAGTCATTGATGAACTTATTCATGACGGCCTCATTGACCCTGAGAACTATGCGCATAAAAGACTTGTGTTGAGTTTGAGTGGGCGGTTGCGTGCCGATGAAGTTGTTCGTCGGCTCACGGCGTAACTCTCAGAGTTCAACAGATATTTCGCGGTATTATTGGCACTCACCTTATTCGAGTGCTAGTGCCACTACTTTGGAGGAAACATGGTTTCTCAACGTGGTCTTGAGGTGCTTCGTGCCATTGTCGAAGACTATGTCTCATCACGTGAACCAGTTGGCTCTAAAACGATTGTTGACCGTCATAGTTTTGGTGTTTCTGCTGCGACAATTCGCAACGATATGGCTTTGCTCGAAGAAGAAGATCTCATCGTCGCACCGCATACTTCAAGTGGACGGGTTCCAACAGATAAGGGATATCGTCTTTTTGTCGATCACCTTGTTGAGGTCAAGCACATTTCGCCATCTCAAAAACACGCCATCGATAACTTCCTTGATGGTGCCTCAGACTTTGATGAACTCCTTGCCAGAACGGTTCGTGTTCTCTCTCAACTCACTCATCAAGTTGCACTTGTTCAATACCCCACTTTGGGCGCCACACGAGTGCGTCATATTGAACTTGTTTCACTGGGAAACACCCGTGGAATGTGTATTTTGATTACCGATAACGGCCGGGTTGAACAGCGGTTGATTGATTTTTCTCGTGATCTCTCTGACGACGAGCTCTCTCATTTGCGTTCCACATTTAACGGTCTGCTTTCTGGTTCACTGCTCACGGATATTCCTTCTCAGCTCAAGGAGGTATCTTCCCGTCTTACGCCTGAGTTAGCTGTGAGTGCTGATGCAATAGCGGAATCAGTTATGGAAAGTGTTGATGCAAATAAGCAGCAAAAATTAGTTATGGCTGGAACAGCTAACCTTGCGCGAACAGAAACAGATTTTCATGGCAATCTTTATCCGGTTCTTGATGCCATCGAAGAACAAGTCATTATTTTGAAACTGCTGACAGAAATGCGAGCAGAAAATGACGAAGTTGCAATCAGCATTGGCCATGAGCATAAAGACTCTGGGCTTTTAGATGCCAGTGTTCTTGCTACTGGATATTCAGCTCAGGGTGAATCCGCGTCTTTGGGTCTTTTAGGACCCACCAGAATGGACTATTCCAGCAATATTGCTTCTGTTCGTGCTGTTGCTCGCTACCTAACCCGTATTTTAGATACCCACTAATCATGAAGGAGATAGCCCATCGTGGCTGATCATTACGAAGTGCTCGGGCTTTCACGAGATGCAAGCGCAGATGACGTCAAGAAGGCGTATCGCAAACTTGCTCGCGAGCTCCACCCTGATGTTAATCCTGCGGAGGAGGCCCAAGAGAGGTTCAAGCTCGTGACTCATGCATATGAGGTCCTCTCTGACCCGATCCAACGACAACAATATGATCTAGGTCCTCAACCAGGTTTTGGTGGACAAGGCTTTGGTGACTTCGGAGACATCTTCTCAACCTTTTTTGGTGGAGGAAGTCAACGGGGACCGCGCTCACGTGTTGAGCGAGGACAAGATGCTCTTCTTCGGGTTGATGTTGAATTAGCAGACGTTATTTTTGGAGTGTCTAAAGACGTTGAAGTAGAAACAGCAGTCACGTGTGACGCATGTTCTGGTTCATGCTGTCAGCCTGGTTCACATCCTGAGACATGTCAGATGTGTGGTGGCGCAGGAATGATTCAACGTGCTGTGCGCTCTTTGTTGGGGAATGTAATGACTACGGCACCGTGTGGGGCCTGTCAAGGCTATGGAACGACTATTCCTGCACCGTGTGCCGCCTGCATAGGACAGGGCCGTGTTCGTGCCACAAAAGCGATTACAGTCGACATTCCTGCGGGTGTGGATACAGGAGTCCGGCTCCACATGTCCGGAGCCGGAGAAGCAGGTCCTGCAGGAGGGCCCAATGGGGACTTGTATTTTGAGATAAAAGTCAAACATCACGATGTCTTCTCACGCGACCGCGATGATTTGTTGTGCACGTTAGAGATCCAAATGACAGATGCGATTCTAGGTACAAAAACATCGTTTTTCGGACTTGATGATGAAGTAACACTCGAAATAAAGCCAGGAACACAAGGCTCAGAAGTTCTTATTGTCAAAGATCGTGGAATAACCCGATTGCGCGGTGGCGGTCGTGGCGATCTCAAAGTCGGTATCCATATCGCGACCCCTACAAAGCTCAATGCCAAAGAAAAACAACTCATTGAAAGTTTTGCGTCAGGTCGCAAACAACCTGAGCCACAACTTGCTACTTTCCAGCAAGGGATTTTTTCCAAGCTGCGCGATAAGTTCTTCAGCGGATAACGATGGCCCACTTTTATCTAGATGAGAGCATCCAGGCCCTCTCAGAGGGAGACATTCATGTGCTCTCCGGGAGCGAAGCACGCCATGCAGTGACTGTCTCACGCATAGGAATGGGTGAGAGAATTCGACTCGGTAATGGGGCAGGCGTGATCGCTGAGGTAAACGTTGTTGCAACAACGAAAGAAACACTGACCTGCTCGGTCCTTCGGGTGGAGCATTCAGATATGTCCACACCTCAGCTGATGTTGGTTCAAGCTTTGGCAAAAGGTGATCGAGATGAACGAGCTATTGAAGCGGCGACAGAACTCGGAGTCGATGTCGTCATTCCGTGGGCAGCAACTCGAAGTATTTCTCACTGGGATGATCGCAAAGCCCCTAAAGCACGCGCAAAATGGGAATCAGTCGTCCGGGAAGCAACAAAACAATCTATTCGCCCTTTTATTCCTCTGGTGCGACCTCGTTCGTCAACGGCTGAGATCATTGCTCAATTAGCAGATACGCAGATGATTGTTTTAGATCCAGACGGTGATAACTCCATAGCTTCAGTCCCACTCACAGGGTCGGATATCGCAATTGTTGTGGGGCCAGAAGGTGGAGTGTCCCCATCAGAAATTGAACTCTTCACCGCAGCAGGTGCTCAGATCTGCACACTCGGGGAGAATATCCTCAGAACCTCTACCGCAGGCCCAGCTGCACTCGCTATTCTTCTCGCACGACTAGGACGTTGTTAAGCTGTTCTTATGAGTGATGACATGTCAATCTTTACCAAAATTATCTCGAGGGAAATTCCTGCTGAGATCTTGTTCGAAGATGACCGCCTCATTGCCATTAAAGACATTTCGCCTCAAGCTCCTGTTCATCTTCTCGTTATTCCCAAAAACGCTGCGTTCCGCAACGTCACAGAACTTGCCGCTGACGATCCTGCACTGTTGGCTCATGTAGTGGCCACGGCACATAATCTTGCGACGTTGCATTCAAACGGCGAATACCGTCTAGTCTTCAATACCGGTCACTCTGCCGGCCAAACGGTCTTCCACGTTCACGCCCATGTTCTTTCAGGTGGACTTGAGGAACACACACTTGCCTAATTCCTTGCAGAGAAGCCTCACCATTGACGGTGTTGAAATGGTCAAACTCCTCGGTCCACAAGATCGCTTGTTAACCACACTCGAAAAGCAGTACCCGCTGGTCAATGTTTTTGTGAGAGGTAATCTCATCAATTTTGAACCTCGCACTGACAGCGAGCAGGCACAAGCAGACGTTGAAGCAGTGTGGGACTACGTGCATGAGCTGTTGAATCTTGTTCGAGGCGGTATCGACCTTTCTGTTGATGACATGCGTCACAGTCAAGAAATTTATGTAGGCCATCCTGAAAAGAAGCTTTCTGCCGTTATGGGTGAAGACATTCTGTCCACTCGAGGAAAAACAATCCGTCCGAAAACCGTCGGCCAGCAAGAATATGTTCGAGCGATTGACGATCACCTCATTACTTTTGGAATTGGTCCTGCAGGTACAGGTAAGACGTATTTGGCGATGGCAAAGGCAGTACAAGCACTCCAGCGAAAAGAAGTCGACCGTATCATTCTGACCAGGCCTGCTGTGGAAGCTGGAGAAAGGTTAGGTTTCTTGCCCGGCACACTGACTGAAAAAATAGATCCTTACCTCCGCCCCCTTTTTGACGCGCTTAATGAAATGTTGGATCCAGAACTCGTTCCAAAGCTGATGGAAGTAGGTACGATTGAAGTAGCTCCCTTGGCGTATATGCGTGGAAGAACACTCAATAATTCATTCATTATTTTGGACGAGGCTCAAAACACCACACCAGAACAAATGAAGATGTTCCTGACACGTTTAGGTTTTGATTCAAAGATGGTAATTACTGGAGATATCACTCAGGTTGATGTGCCGGCTAGAGCAAGTGGCTTACGTCTTGTGACGGGAATATTGGATCATATTGATGACATTTATTTCTCACGCCTGAGCAGTGAAGACGTGGTCCGCCATTCTCTCGTGGGTCAAATTGTTGATGCCTATAGTGAATACGATGAGAAGAAGCTTGCTGCCCAGATGAAAGAGTCTGATTCGTGAGTATTGAAATCAATAACGAGTCTGTGTTCACGGTCGATGAGGCGCGACTTGGCCGCTTAGCGACCTACTGTTTAGACGCGCTCAGAATTCACCCGGATGCTGAACTTGCTCTTGTTCTGGTGGATGAGGCAGCAATGGAACAGTTGCACGTTCAGTGGATGGGAGAACCAGGTCCCACCGATGTATTGAGCTTTCCGATGGATGAGCTACGCCCTGGAACTGATGACAGTGTCACCCCAGCTGGATTATTGGGAGATGTCGTTCTCTGCCCTCAGGTTGCCGAAGTTCAAGCAGAAGCAGCAGGTCATTCCACCATGGATGAATTGCAGTTGCTAACAACTCACGGCATTTTGCATCTCCTTGGTTTTGATCATGCAGATGCCGAAGAAGAAAAAGAAATGTTTGCTCTTCAACGAGACCTTCTTATTGGGTTTTCGATGAATGAAAAGCACTCTGGGGCTTAAGTGATCATTTTCTTTACAATCCTGGGGCTGCTTTTGCTCATTGGCTTCGGCGGTCTGATGGCAGCTAGTGAAGCAGCTATGGGAGTGCTCTCCAGCGACGATATTCGTGAACAGGCTCAGGGTCGTAGAGCCAAAAAATCTCTGATATCCATGTCCGAGGATATGGGTGCGTATCGGACGGTGACAACATTTGTTCGCATTCTTGTCGAAACAAGTGCTGCAGTCATTGTGACCGTTCAACTTATTGCAACTGGCATACCTTCATGGGCCGCGTTGCTTATAGCTATCTTGATTATGTCGGTGGCAAGCTTTGTTCTTGCTGGATCTAGTCCTCGTTCAGTTGGCCGAGCTAACCCCATGGGTATTTTGGCTGTTTCTGCCCCGATAATTCATTTATTTCGGGTGATACTCGGACCCCTTGCCACGTCCCTTGTTGTTATGGGCAATAAGGTCACCCCTGGCAGGTCACCAAATACGAGTTTTTCCTCCGAAGAGCAATTACTCAGCATGGTTGATGAAGCTGTGAAAAATGACGTTCTAGAAAGCGATGAACGAGAACTCATTCACTCCATCTTTGAATGGGGTGAAACAGTTGCCAGAGAAGTGATGGTTCCTCGCACTGACATGGTCACAGTCAATGCTGGCACATCGCTAACGGATGCTCTGAAAATTTTCCATGACTCTGGGTTCTCTCGTCTTCCCGTAGTTGGAGATGATGTTGATGTAGTCCTCGGTGTTCTCAATCTTCGTGATCTTTCTAAAGCAGGTTTAGATGACTACGCCACTATGGATACCTTGACAGCTGCTGACATTGTGCGACCTGCTGTTTTTATTCCCGAGTCTAAAAAGGCTGACGAAACACTCAAGCAATTGCAAAGCCAATCAACGCATATGGCATTTGTAGTCGACGAATATGGTGGTATCGCTGGATTATTGACTCTTGAAGATCTCATTGAAGAGCTCGTGGGTGAAATTTCGGACGAATATGATCGCGGTGCTCCAGACGTTCAAAAACTTGATGAATCCACATTCTTGGTTGCTACACGATTACCCGTTGACGAGCTCGGAGAGCTTTTTGGGTTAGAGCTCGAAGATGAAGACGTCGATTCTGTGGGTGGACTACTGACGAAAGAATTAGGACGACTACCTATCGTTGGAGATAGTGTCAGTGTCAGCGGTCTCATTCTCACCGCAGATAAGAGTGGTTCCCATCGCAAACGTGTTACCAGAGTTGTCGTGACAGCCGATCAGGCACTTGTTGATGTTATCGAAGCGTTTTCAGACGAGGACTTTAAGTGAGTAGACCATCTAAGGCCGAGAAAAAGAATTCTTCACACTCTGATTATCGCTCGGGGTTTGTCTCCTTTGTTGGCCGACCAAATGTTGGAAAGTCAACGCTCACCAATGCACTCGTCGGTGAAAAAGTTGCCATAACCTCTTCAAAGCCACAAACAACTCGGCATGCCATTAGAGGAATCAGTTCCCGACCTCATGGTCAGCTCATCCTTGTTGACACACCCGGCATTCACCGCCCGAGAACATTATTGGGTGAACGACTCAATGCCCTTGTTCAATCCACTCTCAATGATGTCGATGTGATCGGGATGTGTTTCCCAGCTAATGACCCCATTGGTCCAGGAGATCGGTTTATCTGTGAACAGCTAGAGAATTACCCCAGAGCAATAAAAGTAGCCATCATCACAAAAACTGACACGGCCTCACCATCCCATATTGCTCAGCAGTTATTAGAAGTCCAGGAATTACGGACATGGGATCTGATCATTCCTGTTTCCGCACAAACGCTTTCTCAAGTAGAAGTATTAGCTGAAGAGCTCATCAAGTTACTTCCACCTGGTCAACCCCTCTATCCCGAACAGTCACACACAGATGAGGACCTTGAAAAACGCATCACAGAGCTTATTCGAGAGACAATCCTTGAAGGCGTGGATGACGAATTACCCCACTCTTTAGCGGTAACCCTCGATGACATGATTGAGCGCGAAGATAAAGACCTGTTAGAGATATATGCCAATGTCTTTGTCGAACGTGACAGCCAAAAAGGCATCATTATTGGCGCTCAGGGCTCAAAACTTAAGAAGATTGGTCAAGAAGCTCGCGCTGCGATTGAACCCTTAGTAGGAAAAAAAGTTTTCTTAAGCATTCGCGTCAAGGTCGCAAAAGACTGGCAACGAGACCCAAAGCAGCTTCAACGATTAGGTTTCTAGAATTTTTTCAGTGGTAATCTAAAAATATGCCTCACGGTCTGCTTCTTCTTAGCTGCCGCGACGAGCGTAGTTTCTAGGCCTACTCGTCGCGGAGATTCCCGTTGGCTTAACACCCATCCGCGAGGAGAGACAGCATGAAGAACACGCAACAAAGCAGCGCTATGCCGGTGCATAAATATCGGCCCTACCACGAGTCCCTCGGCATTGATTTGCCGGATCGAACCTGGCCAGAAAAACGTATTGAGATAGCACCTATTTGGTGTGCTGTCGATCTACGTGATGGTAACCAAGCTCTCATCGATCCCATGAGCCCAGAACGCAAGCGCATTATGTTCGATTTGCTCGTACGCATGGGATACAAACAGATCGAGGTGGGCTTTCCTTCAGCAAGCCAAACAGACTTTGATTTTGTTCGTTCACTTATTGAAGAAAATGCCATTCCAGATGATGTCACCATCCAGGTGCTCACCCAGGCTCGCGATCACCTGATTGATCGAACATATGAATCTATTGCTGGAGCAAAGCAAGCAATTGTCCACTTCTATAACTCCACCAGCATTCTTCAGCGCGATGTTGTTTTCAAAGAAGACCGCGAAGGCATTAAGAATATTGCCCTACATGGAGCGCGTTACTGCTTAGAGGCTGAAAAAAGGATTCCAGAAACAAAAGTCTTTTACGAATATTCTCCCGAGAGCTATACCGGAACAGAATTGGAATATGCCCTCGAGGTATGTAATGACGTTCTTGAGATTCTGCAGCCTACGCCTGAACGCAAAGTGATTATCAATTTGCCTGCGACTGTTGAAATGGCAACTCCTAATGTCTATGCCGACTCCATTGAGTGGATGAGCCGACACATTCATCATCGTGAAAATGTGATTATCTCTTTGCACCCACACAACGACCGAGGTACAGCTGTCGCTGCGGCTGAACTGGGGTATATGGCAGGTGCTGACCGAATTGAAGGATGTCTGTTCGGAAATGGCGAGCGCACCGGAAATGTCGATCTGGTTGCTCTTGGAATAAACCTCTTCACTCAAGGCGTCGATCCACAAATTGACTTTAGTAACTTAGATGATGTCAAGCGGACTGCTGAATACTGCAACCAGCTCAAGGTGCATGAGCGCAGTCCATGGGCAGGAGATTTGGTCTACACAGCATTCTCTGGGTCTCACCAAGACGCCATCAAAAAAGGTTTTGAAGCAATGTCTGCTGATGCGCAAAACCAAGGTAAGCATGTAGATGACCTTGTCTGGGCTGTTCCTTATCTCCCGGTAGATCCTAAAGATCTTGGTCGAAGCTATGAAGCAGTTATACGCGTCAATTCCCAATCAGGTAAGGGGGGAGTGGCCTATTTGCTGAAGAAAGATCACAACCTTGATTTACCAAGACGTCTTCAGATTGAGTTCTCAGGTGTAGTTCAAAGAAAAACCGACAGTGAGGGCGGTGAAGTTTCCTCAGATGCATTGTGGGAGATTTTCCAAGATGAGTATCTCCCGTCCCAGGAAGCTACGGCAAAATGGGGTCGTTTCGAACTAACCGGTAGCAGAACTGAAAGCGATTTCAACGGAACACTCAACTTGTCAGTTGATCTTCGTGACGGGGCTTCAACAAGCCGTCAAGATGCCGTGGGTAATGGTCCTATTGATGCGTTCTTAAAGTTGATGGTTCAACACGGTCTTGAGATAGAACTTTTTGACTACGTCGAACACACGCTGTCAGCTGGTGGTGATGCCAAAGCAGCCGCGTATGTAGAACTTAATGTCAATGGAACGCGTCTGTGGGGCGTAGGAATTGATTCTGATATTTCAACAGCGTCGTTAAAAGCTGTTGTGTCAGCAATTAATCGCGCTGTGCGCTAACGCTGTTCGTCTAACAGCGCATCAACGATTTCTTCTTCAGAGGGAGCTTTAGGTTTCTTACGAGGTTTTTCCTTGATGTATCCAAGCACTTTCAGCTCGTTGCGCACCGCCCAGACAAGGGCAATAAACGCGAGCACGCCAAAGGCGATCCATTGATAGGCATAACTCAGGTGTGCTCCTTCATCAAGAGCGGGCAATGGTGCTGCCAGGGGCGCATCTTCAATGGGAGATGGATTCTCACTGGCGAGTAATCCATAGGCACCGGTGTAGGTAGGCCGATCCAGAACAGAAGCGATTAGCGGCAGTTCTATTGTGGCAACCTGACCCTCACTCATCTCACGCCCGGCAATGCCAGGCTCACCTGGTTTAAGTCGCGCAACGACGGTTACTTCGCCAGAAGGGGGAGATGGAATGTCATATTCCTGATCTGGATCAATGTTTACTGGTATCCATCCACGATTGACGATGAATACAGCGCCTGAATCGGTAACAAGCGGAGTAAGCACCTCCACACCTGCCCGGCCTTCGTAAGGTCGACTACGAACGAGAAGTTGTTCATCTTCCAGATATGTTCCCGTGGTAACGACAGGCTTCCATTTGACGCTGTCTGAGTAGTACTCAAGCTCTGGAAGAACCATTTCGAGATGTGAAGGTACTGCATCATAGTTTTCTAAGACGCGGTCCACTTCAGCGCGGGCTTGATCTCTGCGATCAAACTGCCACATCGACAGGCCTACACACGCTGTTGCAAAAACGAGGACGCCTAGAAAATAAGCCAACCACCGACGTGTAAAAACAATAGATGTCCAGCTTCTTTTTGTGGTCTCTTCACTCACTGTTTTTTCTCGTCATATAACAACAACGTACTGGGTCGTTCCACAACACCTCGTTGCGGCGCAACACTGACGTTGGCTACAACCACTGCAAAATAGGGAAGGAAAATTGCGCCAAATGCACAAATGAGTAGCCACCATCCTTGGACAAAAAGCATGGCCACAATGCAAACCATTCTGATACTCATTGCAACGGTGTATTTGATCATGCGTTGCCTACGCTCTAACTCAGGAGAGAGCGGAAGAGTAGTTGCCGACTGCACTTGTTTCTTCATCTGATGAACTCATCCTTGAAAGTGATGTGGTGTTACTAGCCTACGGCTAAGCTTGCATAGATCGCATCCGCTAGGAGGAATTGTGAGCGTTCGAACCGTTTTAATAACCGGTGGTAACCGGGGGATTGGATATGCCCTCGCAGAGGAGTTTATTGCTCAGGGGCATCGTGTTGCTGTTACCGCACGCTCCGGCAAAGGCCCTGAAGGAGCCCTGACGGTCACCGCAGATGTGACCGATGGAGAGTCTCTTGATAAAGCATTTCTCGAGGTAGAAACTGCACTAGGGCCTATTGAAATCCTGATAGCTAATGCCGGTATCACCAAAGACACTCTCATCATGAGAATGAGTGATGACGATTTCGATTCGGTTGTCGAAACCAATCTTGGGGGAACATTCAAAGTTGTCAAACGTGCAATCAAGGGGATGGTCAAAGCACGTTTTGGGCGAATCATTCTTATTTCATCAGTTGTCGGTCTTTTCGGGTCTGCGGGACAAGTGAACTACTCATCTTCTAAGAGTGCTTTGGTTGGTATGGCTCGTTCTCTCACTCGAGAATTAGGTTCACGAGGTATTACTGCAAATGTTGTTGCTCCGGGTTTTATCGAAACTGATATGACCGCAGCGTTGCCTGAAGAGCAGCAGGATCAATATCGCAAGAGCATTCCTGCAGGTCGTTTTGCTCAACCCTCAGAAGTAGCAAAAGTGTGTGCTTGGTTGGCGTCTGATGATGCAGGATACATTTCCGGTGCTGTTATTCCGGTTGA
>JBIIGO010000025.1:0-11909 GCA_044236405.1 Aurantimicrobium sp. | reverse complement strand
TCAGTTGTGATTGATGTGGCGACAGGACATAGGGAACTACGCAGTTTTAGCGTGCATGCTGAATGTGCGTGCCAAACTCTTCCACAAAACGCGACGGCTGACGTCCCGTAGAAGTTTTGGTGCCATACCTGGCCCATGACAACGCCAGCTTTTCTTGAGCACGCGTGATGGCAACATAGAGCAGACGTCGTTCTTCAGAGACTGCTTCTAATGTTGTGGCGTAGCTAATGGGGAATAGGCCTTCGCTGAGCCCAATCACATACACGTGCTTCCACTCCAAGCCCTTTGACGAGTGCACAGAGGCCAAGGTCACAGCGTGTCGATTGGGTTCGTGTTGGCTTTGTTGACGTGTGATCAGTTCGTCAGTGAATTCTCTAAAGGTGGTCTCGGGTGATGCCTCATCAGCCATCACCATGAGCGCATTCAGCGCATCCCATTTGGCACGAAGGGCGCCACCTCCCGCCGGAGGTTCTTGGGTCCAGCCCAGTGATCTCAAAACATCACTGACTGATTTGAATAAAGGTTCTCCAGAGACAGAAACTGAAGCGCCTCGCAACGCCATAATCGCCTGCTTGACGTCAGGCATATCAAAAAAGCGCGTCGCACCATGAACATGAAAACTAATGCCACGATCGGAGAGCGCTTGCTCGAGTGCAACAGCTTGAACATTGATGCGATACAACACTGCGATATCTTCAGGCTTGACGCCTGAGGCAATATCAGCGCTGATGGCATCGGCAACTGCGCGAGCTTCAGCATGATCATCGGGGTATTCACTCAGTGTTGGCTGAGGCCCCTGTTGAGTTTGTGCTACTAACTCAAGGGCCCCAGGTCGGTCTCGCATGACGTAATTGGCCAAGGTGACAATAGGGGCACTCGAACGATAGTTGCGTTCGAGTTTGATGACTTGAGCATCCGAATAGTGCTGAGAAAATCCCAGTAGGTAATCGCTCGTAGCGCCTGTAAACGAATAGATTGTCTGACTAGCATCCCCCACCACACACAGGTCCCGGTGATCGCCCATCCATAAGGACAAAAGGTGATGCTGAAGGGGTGAAACGTCCTGATACTCATCAACAACAAAAAAACGATATCTCTCACGAACTTCCAACGCTGCGGCTTGTTCAGATTCAAGCAGCCCGGCATTGAGTAAGAGCACATCTTCCATGTCAATGAGGTTGCGATCATCTTTGAGCTGTTCATACGTCGACATCAACCCGAGCATGTCTGCAACCCCTATGTTCCCGGGGAGTGCTTTGGTCATTGCAATAGCTTCATACTGTTCGATAGTGAGGTTATTGACTTTGCGCCATTCAACTTCACCGGCAACATCTCGAAGAGTCGCCGTATCTAATTTCAAACCAACCATCTTGGCTGATTCAGCTAAAGGACGCGCTTTGGACTCAAACAACTTAGGCATCGTTCCGCCCACATAGTTTGGCCAGAAGTGGCCGAGTTGTCTCAGAGCTGCAGCGTGAAAAGTTTGTGCTTGAACAGGCCCTGCACCAAGCTGGCGCAGACGTGTTTTCATCTCCCCGGCTGCCCTGGTTGTGAAGGTGAGGGCAAGTATGCGATCTGGGGAATATGTTCCGGTGGCCACACCATAAGCAATCCGATGAGTGATTGCTCGGGTTTTACCGGTACCCGCGCCCGCCAACACACACACAGGCCCATAGAGTTGTTGCGCAACAACGCGTTGATCGTCATCGAGGGAACTCAGGAGCTCTTCTGGGGAAACGGAGCTACTCACTTTCCGCCCCGCTCCAACTCGTCACATCATCAAGCTCTGAACCAAGCCAATGTTCTATCAGGGAACGTGAAATCGCTGGTTGCGAGGGCAACACAATCGATTCTCGTGAGGCCAATAGTTCTTCGCGGCTCAACCATCGAAGGGTGAGAATTTCTTCCCCGTCGGCTATCACTGCAGTTGGATCTGCCCCCGGAGCAAGTCGGGCATGAAAACCCAGCATGAGAGAGCGAGGAAAAGGCCACGGCTGTGAACCTAAATATTCAGGATTGACAACGTCAATTCCTGCCTCTTCTTTGACCTCACGAATAACCGCAGCCTCAAGAGATTCTCCCGGCTCCACAAAACCGGCCAGCAGGGAGTACCTGTTCGAATCCCACATAGCGTTGTTTCCCAACAACACACGGTCTTCAGCATCAGTGACCAACACAATAATGGCCGGATCTGTCCGAGGAAAAACACTGGCACCAGGGCGCGAAGCAGAATCTCTGACCCAGCCAGCATCCTGAGAGATAAGTTCTTCGCCATCAACTGGAGAAAAGCGATAGGACTCATGCCAGTTCGACAGAGCTAACGCTTGTGTGAATAACCCTGCATCCATATCGCTGAGGTTATGGGCAATAGTGCGCAGATCTGCCCACATCGCATTCTCGCCATCGAGTTGGGTGGCCTGTGTGGAGTCGACAGACACGGAAAAAAACGCTGTACCTGCATCCACATCATGATGATCGTGGGTGGTTTCCCCCAAAAAAACGTAATCCAGCACAGTAGCCTCCGCTAAAACCTCAAGGCTGCTCATCGTGTGAGTGACCAATACATTCTCGCGAACAAGTGCTTTCCCGTCAGAGAGAACAAGGACACGAGTTGTGGGCTGGCGACGAAGTTGTTCAAGCAGATCTGGCTTATTTCTTAGTTCAGCTCGTCGATCGGTGGCATGACGGGAAAGGGTGAGTTTCCGGCGAAATTCATCTGTCATAACACTTATCCATAGGAACGAGTCAGGCGCTCGATGCGTGGCGTTAGTCCACACAAGCTCTGATGCGATTTAGCCTGTATTTTATGGCCCGATCTCATATCACTCTAGCGGCGTTGGCAACAGCTGCGGTCCCCGGTTTTGACCCCGTCCACGCGCAAGCTTTTTCCACCGGCCAGCACGGAGATTTCTTCTCCGCTGTTGTCACCGATGAGGCAGGTCGTCAACTCATTGTTCGTGTTCCCAACTCTGCCGAAGCAGAAGCTCAACTCGGTGCAGAAAAATTTGCGTTAGAAACTATGTCGGCTGGTATTCGTTCGCGGCTAAATTTTGATGCCCCGATGCCTGTCGGGAGAGCTGCCTTAGGTAAAACCTTCGGCTTAGTTTTTGATTTTCTTCCAGGCACTGCGCTGAGCTTGGCTGATTTCACTGAAGAATCTGAGTTGGCCACATCGGTTGGTGGTGCAATTGCATCTATCCATTCACTACCCACTCACTTTGTATCTGATGCTGGGCTGCCCATTTTGAGTGCAGCGCAGGTCCAACGTTCAGTTTCTGAAACAGTATCTGCGGCAAAGGCGACAAATCTTCTCCCTGCAGCATTGGTCGTCAGGTGGAACGAAGCGATGGAAGATTCATCGCTGTGGCTCTTTGACCCCACTGTCACCCATGGCTCCTTAGGCGCTGACTCATTTTTAATTGGCAATGACTCTGTGACAGGAGTTTTGGGATGGGCAGCCCTGCGTGTTGCAGATCCTGCGGCGGATATGAGTTGGGTCATCAATTCCAGTATTTCTAGCCAAGATGCTGTCTTTGCGGCCTATGCCCAATCTCGACACTCACTTGTTGACCCCAAGCTGCGTCAACGCGCAACACTGTATTCAGAGCTTGAGTTGGCGAAGTGGCTTTTACACGGAGTTCAATCGCAAAGTACCGAGATCGTCGATGACGCCATCAGCATGCTTGACCGCCTCGTTGACAGTGTTCACCAAGAAGACGTCAACCCCATTGGTACAGAAACAGCTGAAGTTCTTAGCGTCACAGAAGTTGTTGAATTGCTGGAAGAAACCCCGGGTGACTCTGCACAAAGTTACAAGGGCATGCCACCGGTAAGCGATAACCAGCGTTCTTCTAACTCTCTCTCGGAGTAAATACGTTCTGGCCGAACAATGAGATCATCGGCCACGAAGTAAAACACCGCATCAATGTGCTCCTCAGAGATTCCCGCCCACGTGGCATAGGCCATTCGATACAACGCGAGTTGAAGTTGTTTGAGTTCAAGGTCTTTCTTATCGCGTGGAGGACGGCCGGTCTTCCAATCGACAATTTCAAAACGTTGAGGACTCGACCCTTCAATGGCATAGATGGCATCAATTTTGCAGATAAAGATACTGCCAGCAAAGGGAACATTGATTTCTAGCTCTATGGCCACCGGCTGGCGAGAAGCCCAGGCACTGCGCTCAAACGTTTCTTTGAGGGTGCGCAAGGTCAGTTCATCATCGCTCACGACATCAGAATCATCTATTTCTAACGGATGAGCATCAATGACGTCGAGATAACTCGTCGGCGCTGATCTGTTCTCAACCCAGGAATGGAAAATGGTTCCTAAGGATGTTTGGCGGAATGGTTTTTCCGGAATGGGACGTTTGAGTGCTGTGGCCACTGCCTGGGGGTCAGAAATATAATCTTTGAATTTTGATGCCGGAATACGTGAGGGTAAGTCAATGATCTGATCTTCACTTCCCGCGCGATCTCGTTCAGCAAGAAGCAGAGAAATGTCTGTATCCCAAGCGGTCTTTCGAGTTGGCTCAGCAGTTTGAACAGCAGAGGCTGCAGCCTCCACAACACCGCGACGACGCCCGAGAGGATCTAGCGGCCATTCGACACTTTCAGGTTCACGGCTCAAGGGATTCTCTTCCCACTGCGATGCTTCGGGCAAAGCAGACGTTAGCAGAGATGCCTGCTGAAGCTCTGTCAAAAAGATGCCCGGTTGTCGAGGTTTGACCTGTGTGGCCCAAAAAGAACCGGTAAGCAACACATCAGACCTGGCTCTGGTGATAGCCACGTATATGAGTCTGCGTTGTTCATCGTCGTAACGACGACGTACCTCTTCCCGGAATTCATGGAATGCAGCATCCAGCTCAACTTGAGTGGAAGCTGAACGCCACGAGAACACAGGTAAATGCCGGTGATCTCCTCTGAAGTCATAAGGTAATTGGCCAAACCCCAGCCAGGTTTCTGCACGAGTGCGATCTCCAGGGAGCTCATCCTTGACCATTCTGGGAATAGCAACAAGGTCCCATTCCAGGCCTTTAGAGCCGTGGATGGTCATTATTTGTACTACTCCCTTCTGGGCTGGAACAGACTGAGGACTGAGCCTCTCACGGCGCTCCGCCTCTGAAAGCCATCCCAAGAATCCGCCGAGTGTGGCGCGGTCTTCACTCAACACATAGGAAGTAACCGGCTCCATAAACGCTTCAAGGCTGGCCAGAGCAGACACCGAACTCTCGTGGGCGAGAGCTTCAATATCCAGCAGCATGTCTTGTTGGACAATCGTGACCAATTCGCGCAGGTCTGCGCCTGCGCGCCTGCGCAATCGGGCAATCTGCTGGCCTGCCTGCCGAATTCTGAGGAGCCCAGCAGGGCTGATCTGGGCAAGGGCGGCATGCTCCTCGGGTGCGGTGGCGATGAAATCTATGGCATCAATCAGCGATAAGCCATCATCCATCACAACGGATGTTTTCAGTGAAGCCACAACTTCCTCGTCAAGACGCTGTTGTTTGTAATCGCGTTCAGAAAGCCATCGCGCTACAGAATGAAGGCCCTTGATGTCCTTGGGCGCGACAGCCCACCGTGCTCCGGTGAGCAGGCGAATGAGTTCCGAGTCCGCGGTGACATCGTGCAATACCCGCAGCATGCACACCAGGTCAACGACGACAGGTTCATCCAGCAAACCCCCCACTCCAACAACGTGGTAGGCAACATTATGGCGATCTAAAGCTTTCTTGAATGGCTCCAATGACTTCACAGATCGACACAACATTGCCGCAGAAGTCTCTGGTGTCATTTTTTCAGCAAACCACCGTGCCACGTGGTCTGCTTCATCGAGGATGGTTTCACCATAAAAGTTGTCAACATTGCCCGAAAGGGCATGGCCAGATGCCGAAAGTTGGTGCACCGCAATTGTTGAATGGGCTACTAATGGCTCGACAAGTGTGTTTGCTGCGGCCAATACAGAGTGAGAGTTTCTCCAACTCGTCGATAGTGAGAAGGTATCTTCAGGCCCAGAACCAAATGTTCGGCCAAATTCTTCAATGTTGTCAGCAGATGCACCGCGCCACCCATAAATGGACTGGTGAGGATCTCCCACGGCCATGACAGGTTGATGTGCAAAGAGACGGGCAAGCAATTGGGCCTGAACAACAGAAGTATCTTGATATTCATCCAACAAAATAACTGAGAATTGGGACTGATAGTCCGCAATAACGCTAGGGAACTTCTCACAAATATCAAGCGCAAGCGCGACTTGATCACTAAATTCAATGGCCCCGATAAGTCGTTTTGCCTCAGAAAATTTTGTCGCTAACTCAACCAAGGTCGGCAAGGTCCGTGCAACTTCGGTAATTTTTCCAAAAGACTCCGGGGACACTTTCTTTCGGGTTCCCTCATCCAACGGGAGTTCTGCAACGTGCTTACTCAAGGCGTTGGCATAAGAAATGACCTGTGAAGGATCTGCAACGTTATCGGCAATCTGATGGGCCACGCGCAAGATAGCTTCGGTGAGAATATCGAGACTCTTGTCCATATCCACAAGTGTTTCCCCGGTTTCTTCCCGGGCTATCTTTCGTGCCAGTTGCCAGGCGGCTGCCTCGCCCAAAATGGTGGCATCTGGGTCCCGGCCAATAAAGACCGCGTATTGGCTATAAATTCTGTGGGCAAAAGAGTTGTAGGTTGTCACCGTTGCTTGGTCGATGTCAGAGCCCTCGGTGGTGAGTAAACCTGATTCTTTGAGCATGGCCAAGCGAAGACGAATTCGTTCTGCAAGTTCGCCCGCAGCTTTGCGGGTGAAGGTCATTCCCAACACGTCGGTAATGGGAACATGTCCGTTTGCAACTAACCACACCACGCGATTAGCCATCGTTTCGGTTTTACCGCTTCCTGCACCAGCAATAACCATCGCAGGGCTCAACGGTGCTTCAATAACCCTGATCTGTTCTTCAGTAGGTTCTGGCAACCCTAAGGCTTTGGCAAGTTCTCGAGCGGAATAGGTCATGATGCCGACACCGCCGGAACCGTATGGATTCTAAATTCATAGCGTGAATAAGGGTCTCCACGTTCCTCGGACACTAAGAGAGGAACCTGAAAAGACTGACCTGCCATCAAGGTAGAAGCGCGCTCGATGCGCTCTGTAATAGCTGCGATAGCTTTCTCGTCATAGGTGTCTTGCACAACCTCACGATAAAGCTTTCCACTGACCCCGTCAGATATGTAGATCAGTTTGGCTCCCCCTGGCTCCAGACCTTCAGGGACTGTCTCTAACGCCCCTTCGGTGAGGGCTAACTGATAACACGCCAACTGAGCATGTTCAGGGATATCTTTCTTTCCAGGGACGTTTTTCCCTGTTTTGAGATCAACAATGACCACCCTGCCAATGCTGTCTTTTTCTATTCGGTCTATGTATCCGCGGACGCGTGCCCGCCCCACATCGAGAGAAAAGCCCCCCTCAGACGCTAGCAATGTCTTTCCGTCGGTATGGAATTCACCAAGATACTGCGCTAGAGCGTCAACCATCTTTCTCGCTTTTGTGCGAGTTGCTTCGCTGAGCCACGGAGCTTCAAAGGAGAGTTCATGCCACCTGCTATCGACCTGCTTCCACAGTTCATCTGAGGAAAGTGGTTCACTGTATTCTGCGGCATGTTCCATCACCGTGTGGATGATGGATCCTATTCCTTGAGCCGTTCCAGAGGTTCGTCCGACAACACTTTCGATAAACCATGCCAGCTGGTTTTTCTCAAACGTGTCCAGTTTTGAGGGAGACACCGAGACCACGGCTTCGGGATCTGCAAGATCCACCAACGGCTGGGATGTCGAAGCCGGAGTTAGGCCATACCACTGCGCAGGATCCGCTCCAGGGACGCCAGCTGCGGCAAGTTGTGAGAGAGCTGATGCCAATGGAGGGATGGCGTCAGAGCCAGGCTCTTTCGCTATTTCAGTGGTCAAGGCATTGCGAAGATAGCCGGTGATTCCTCGAAGAGTCAGGGAATAGTTCAGATGTTCCGTCGAGTCATTTACTGCGAGAGTCTCCGTAGCAAAGAAAAATGCTGACGGCACATCATCATCACTGACTGAGCTGGTGACAATCACACTTTTTTGTGCACGTGAGACAGCAAGGGCAAACATGCGCTGCTCATCCTCAAGCACACTCTTTCTCTGCGCTTGGGGGTCAAGATGGCCACCGTGTTTTTCGGTGGCTAGCTCCTGGGCAAAGAGTAGCGAGCCACGAGGTTTAAGATTTGGCCATATGTTTTCTTGCATGGCTGCTACAACGACAACCTCGCGTTGATCGCCAATCACAGCTGTTGGCGTGCACACCAACACAGCATCTGTGTAGGCCTGCGGTGCCAAGGTATCTTCTGGAACATCTGACTGCAGCATTTCAGCAATGAATTCAGCCGCCGGACGATCAGGATATCGTTCAACATAACGCTGTGCCGAGGTGAAGAGCGCCATGACTCCATCGAGGTTTCGATGCGCTTCATCGGCAAGAAGCCCACTTCCTAGTGCGTGTTCACTCCATACCGGTGCCAGCCCTGAATACTCCCAGACCCTCCATAACAGTTCTTGGATGGTGTCGCCTGTAGCAGAAGCCTGAGTCAGCTCAGAAAGCAATTGAGAAAAACGTGTTACCCGCCTGGCCGGAGCAAAATCTAATGTCAGCAGCAGCCGAGAATCCTCAACAGCTGACACGAGGAGCTCCTCCCCTGTTGCAGAACCACCTCGTGCAAGTTCTTCCTGCCTCAAGGCCATTCGTAGACGGCGAAGATCCAGCGTAGACATGCCCACCAGAGGACTCGTGAGCAGCTCTACTGTTGTTTGATAGCTGAGGGGAAGACGCCCCATGGCAACGGCGAGGACAGCAATGAGATCCATCGCCACGGGTTGCTCTGTGAGCGACCTCTCACTCAGTAGTGTGCGCGTGGGCACCTCTAGGACAGCAAGAGCTCTGGCTACATGAGGAACAATACTGCCGTTTCTCACCACCACAGCCATGGACGACCATGGCACACCATGCTCAATATGTTCTCGCCGAAGTAACCGGGCAACCTCTGAGAGCTCGTGGTGGCGCGAGGTTCCTTTGCGTGTTTGAACGCTGTGCTCGGAGGAATCTTCAACCACCGAAACGGCTTTGCGTTGGAGTCCTGCTTCGTGAGTGCCACCGCGGCTAAAGTTTTGGACAAGCTGGCGAATGTGTGGGCCGTGGCGATAGACCGACTCTAAGACAATGTTCTCCACATGTGGCAAGCCCAGTTCAACGGCCATACGGCCTAAGAAATTTGGAACGGCTCCTCGAAAAGCTGTGGAAGTGACATCAGGGTCACCACTGGCCACGATGCTCATTCCTCGAGAGGCCATAGCCTTTAATAGCCGCATTGCTCCGTAAGTGAGTTCTTGCGCATCATCGACAACAACAAGCGCCACATCTGACAACACATCAGGATTAGCTAAAGCTGTCGTGGCTAGCGCCAAGAACTCTGAGGAATCAAAAGAGGTGTGTCGAAAACTGGCCAGAACTGCCCTGTATTCACGCCACACAGACGCAGCAGCTACCCACTGGGGAAAATCACGCTGGATCCCCATCTGAGTCAGCTCATCGGGAGTCATGCCTCGCTCTGTCGCGCGGGAAAAAAGATCTCGCAATTCGCTTCGGAATGCCCGGCGGGATCGCACCTCGGGAACGAGAGGGTCCGGCCACACCGGCCCTGTCTCCTCGGCAATATCTCCAGCGATGAGGTCTGCAAGGATGGCGTCTTGTTCGCTTCCAGTTAACATTCGGGGTAGTTCGGCCCCCTGTTTACGGGCACTTTCTTGAGCTACAGCAAAGGCCAAAGAGCTGGGGGTCCGAGCTAACGGCCCATTCGTTGCTAGTCCAATCCGCAGCGCCAGAGCATCACGCAGTCTGTTCGCGGCTAAACGATGCGGGGTCAGCACAATAATCTGTTCAGGGCGCAGCCCCTGATCAATTCGGTGGGCGACAAGTTCAATAAGGGTGTGTGTTTTGCCTGTCCCAGGGGCGCCCAGAAGAGAAATGGACGTGTCAGGATCTGTGCTTAAGACGAGTTGTTGAACGGCATCCAAAGGGGCCTGTGGCACAGAATGCACAGGCTTTCGGAAAGCTACATGTTCAGTCACAGCTCAACGGTACAGGGTGCCTCGGACACTGCTGATGAAGGCTCACAGGCAGGAAAAACAACTGATCTCTCAGTGTTAAGGTTTTTTCCGAGAGGGCGTGGTGGACGCGACGTGAAATTTCTCCCACTGGGACATCAGGTGCTTCACGGCTGCATTAAATTTTTGTGTGGGCGCTCCGGGAGAAATATCCCCAAAGTAGTAGGTGCACCACTTTTGCAGTCGCTTCTTGGCGGAAGGGTCGTGTTCAACACGGTCCATCACTTCAACGATGTTTCCGGCCTCAGCCGATGTCAGCCATTCACAATCGCCTAAATAGCCTTGCGTGTCAATCTCCGCTAAAGGATTACTAGGCTTGGTCACCAACAAGGGCTTTCCTGCGGCTAAGCGGTCATAAACCATGGCAGAGATATCAACGATAGCTATATCAGCAACAGCAAGTTGCCAGCCTAATTCGGGACCTTCGTCAATGATGTGATGAGCAGTGGGCTCATGGGCGTTAGCCCTTTTGAGCAGGGCTTTAATTTCAGTATTTGTTTGCCCATATTCAAAATCAACAGCTCCACTGCGCGGATGTGGGCGATAAATTACTCGGTGTTTTCCCGTACTAATCAATGCTTCAACCAAAGCAAGCCCGTGAGAGACCACCGAGCCATACTCTGCCGCTGGACGGTCACCTTCCCAGGTTGGGGCATAGAGAACAACTTCGCGATCGTCTGGGGTGAAGGGAATTGTTCCGCTGTAATAATCAGCTTGCGGGCGACCAATCTCAATGGCGCGCTTGCTAAAGTCGTAATCCCACAGCACGCCCTCAAGACGTGTACGAGCAGCTTTCCCGGCAATTAATGCGTAATCGTAGGCTTTGAACTGGTTGGTGGTCATATACATTTTGTCGGACTCACCATGGTTGATAAAGACGTGCCACATTTTGCCGTAGCGAAACATTTGGAAGTTTCGGGCATTTTGGTTGACATAAAAAATGATTTTCAATTCGTGATCTGCAAGAAAATCTTCCAAGTCATTCACGGTGCGCACATATGCCACTGGAACTGGTGACTCATCAACCAGTGCAAGAGCTCCGAGAGTGTTGCGGCTCAAAATCACTACTGGCCATGTTTCAGAGAGCTGCTTGAGTGGTTTGTACCACTGGCGAATCTGGTACATATTGACCTCACCATCGGCAAAATACACTCCGATAGAAAAGTGCTGGGTCGGTGAGACATGTTGGTCTGCGAGCTTTCGGGCAAGTTCTCTTCGACGAAGACGACCCTGTACTGCCTGCGAAATCAATGTGTACGCAGAGCGCGCATCTTTCACCAAGCCCATATATCTAGCCTAACCTTTGTAAACTCTCTCAATTTTTTCGAAGCGCTTTACACAATGGGAAAACGTCCATAGCGCGTCATTCGCGCTACTGTTTTCCAGCTCAGCGCATCTCGGCCACCAGGGTTGACTCTCCACCCTTCAGCCCACCCTGAAAACCAAGCAGATAATCCCTTCCCGCGGGTTCGAACAGATCGAAGGAGCTGAACCAGTGTCCATGTGGCGACATAGAACGGAACGAGAATCCACGGCAAGTTTCGTTTAGCAAGCCATACTCGGTTTCTGGCGTTGAGGCGGAAGTATTCCCTGTGGCGCGTGGGAGTAGTGACTTCGTGATGGATGACAAGCTCACCGGCGTACCACACCCGAAATCCAGCGTTCCACACCCGCCAGGCCAGTTCGATTCCTTCGTGGGCATAAAAATAGGGTGATCCCCAGCCTCCCACGGCTTCGAAAACG
>JBIIGO010000130.1:0-2826 GCA_044236405.1 Aurantimicrobium sp. | reverse complement strand
GGTGCGGCTACTTTAATTAGCAATACTTTAAACGTTCCTAACTATACTTTAGCGGGATTAGGTGGGGTTCCTACAACTAGGACCTTAACTATTAATTCGGTTACTTACGATCTTAGCGCGGACCGAACTTGGACTATTACTGCAGGAATTTCTAGCGTTAGCGGAACGGCCCCTATTAGTGTTTCTACTGTAGGAGGCGCGGCTACTGTTTCTATCGCTACTGCTAATACTACTACTACAGGCGCTTTAACTTCTACCGATTGGAATACTTTTAACAATAAATTAGGCGTAGGATTTGTTACTTATGGGACTTTATATGCTAGAGCAGGGTTTACTACTTATAGGGATCATACTACTACGGCTGCTAACGACGCTCCTCTTAAAAGTTTATCAAATACGGAGGATAATTGGATTTATTGTGATTCGGCAAATGCACAATGGGGTATTTATCATAGAAACATAGATACTAATTTAGTAGTAGCAGGCCAACCAACTTTAGCGGCTAATTCGATAGCTTTTATAGGCGCAAACGTAATCGCTTCTTATATAGACTTGCTTAATGGAGACGGATTTTATAGAGGTAGCTTAACCGCTAATTCAATTATAAAAAATGGAGGTACGGCTTCTCAATTCTTAAAAGCGGACGGTTCGGTAGATTCTAATAGTTATGCTTTAGCTTCTGCGTTAGGGAATTATCTTCCTTTAACAGGAGGAACTTTAACAGGCAATACTACTTTAAATAAGGATAATGGATATTTTATTTTTAATAGAAGTGCAATAGATAAATTTTTAGGTATTGCATATCAAACTGCAGCTAGTCCAAAATGGTTTGTAGGTTTAAGAGAAACTTCTACAAATAATTATATTATTTATAATGAAGTATTAGGATTAGATATATTTACAATAAATGCAGCAAATAGTAGCGCACTTTTACAATATGGTAATTTCGGGGCGTTTACAACTTCTACTTATTCTCCTTTAACTGTTGGAGGTAGACAAGTTTCTTGGGGAGAAAGTGCGACGTTTTTCCCTGCTGCAAATGGTTACATTACTATAGCCCTTAGACTAGAAGGAGCCGATACTACTACAGGTACTTGGTCTTTTGGTAAACAATCAAAATCTAGCGAAGGTTACACGGTAGAATATTTACAATTTGCTAAAAATGGTTTAACAGGCGGATCTTTACATAGAGCAGATTCGGTAATGAATTTCGATCCTGCAAATGGTAACGCTTTATTCGGGTTTAAAGTAGGAGTAGGGACATTAACTCCAAATTCTTTATTTGAAATTAATAAAAGTTCAAATAGTGGTAGCGGATCGACATTCCCAAGAATAAACGTTATTAATAGTCTTGCAACGCAGGGAGACGGGACTTCTACTTATAATTTTGCAGATATACACTTAAGTTCGGGTAACGGGGCAGTCGATATGTATATATCTACTACTTATGCAGCAGGTACTTGGGCGCCTGCGGGGATTATAAATGTAGCTACTGCGCACGATTTACAATTTAAAACAAGCAATACCGAGCGATTTAAAATTTCTTCTACGGGATTAAGCACTTTTACAAGAAACGAAAGTTCTTACGGAATGGTTAGATTAGTAGGAAGTTCCGTAGAAGCCTCAATAGGTTATCGTTTCCCTACGGATACCGACGCTACAAGTTGGGTAGTAGGTAAAGGAGCAGGATTAGGCGATACTACTTTTGGGTGGTATTATGGTGGGGTAAGAATGATTTTAACAACCGGAGGAACTTTATTAGTAAATACTCCTACAGGAGTTTCCGGAGGTGGTACTTTACAAGTAAACGGGGACGTAAATATTAACGGTAACTTTAAAATTAACGGTACAATAATCGGAGGCGGCGGCGGTAGTGGTGTAACAGGTAGCGGTACTTCGGGATATATAACAAAATGGACAGGTTCTTCTACTTTAGCAAATAGCGTGATGTATGATAACGGAACTAACGTCGGTATAAGTGCTACAACTGTACCGGAAAAATTAACTGTTGGAGGTAATATATTAAGCTACGCTTCTAGTTCGGCTTGGGCGGAAGGGCTTTCAGTTATAGTCCCTACGGTTGCTACTTGGGGAGGTATAAGATTTAGAAGAGAAAGGTCCGGATACGACGGGAATTGGGGTATTGGATACGTTGGTTTTGACTCTACGGACGATTTAGTTTTTATTTCTAATAATGCGGGTAGTCAAATTAACAATATATTAAGACTAACTAAAACAGGGAATGTATTAATAAATAGCGGGACCGATAATGGTTATAAATTGCAAATTAACGGTAGTACTTCTTTTGCTTATGGATATTTTGCTAATTTTAAAGGTTCTACTAACGCAAATGATGTTTTATTTGGTAATACAGGTTCTACTTTAGAATCCCTTGGAAATTTTAAAGTACAAGGGACAACGACTTCTACAGGTGGTTTCTTTGATACTTCCGACGCTAGGTTAAAAACTTTAGTAGAAGATAATTACTTACTAAGTTCTATAGCAAACGTAAAAGCTAAACTTTATAAAAAGAACGGCGTTAATGAATTAGGATATTATGCGCAGGATCTAGAAGCCATATTACCTAGCGCAGTAAATGAGGGATCGGACGGTTTCTTATGTTTATCTTATGCGCAAGTTCACACGGCTAAAATATCAGTAATAGAAGACGAAGTAACTATCCTTAAAAATAGAGTAAGCGAATTAGAAACTAAACTAAAAAATTACGACGCATAATGCCTTGGAATACTTTAGCAAATAATCAAACGGTAACGTTTAATAACTTGCAAGACGCAGTTAATACGGGAGTATTTATTTTAAGGAATA
>JBIIGO010000024.1:0-12248 GCA_044236405.1 Aurantimicrobium sp. | reverse complement strand
TCTTCGGAGACTCTAAGCCTAACCTGACTCGCAGGGCCCTAAAATTTAGAGCATGCGCATTCACATCGCCACCGACCATGCAGGTCTTGACTTCAGTCAGCAGATTCAAGAGCATCTTCGCGCCCAGGGCCATGAGGTTATTGACCACGGTCCCACTGAGTATGACGCCCTAGATGATTACCCTGCCTTTTGTATTAATGCTGCAGCGGCGGTCGCCAACGACCAGGCCGCTGGCGTTGATGCGTTGGGAGTTGTTTTTGGTGGTTCAGGTAATGGTGAGCAGATGGCGGCAAACAAAGTAAGAGGTATTCGTGCTGCATTGGTGTGGAGCATTGCCACGGCGGAGCTTGCTCGTCAGCACAACGATGCCAATGTGATCTCGATCGGTGCTCGTCAACACAGTCTGGACGAAGCAATCAGTTTTATTGATGCATTTATTGCAGAACCTTTTTCCGGGGACGAACGCCATGTGCGCCGAATAGCCCAACTGGCTGAATACGAAACCACGGGAGATATTGCTGGCAAAGGCGTTGATCGCTACTAGTCATGCCTGAAGGTCATTCCGTTCACCGCATTGCAAAACAGTTCCAGCGAAATTTTGTGGGCCACCGTGTTGTGGTTAGCTCACCTCAGGGACGCTTTGCTGAGGGTGCTGCTGTTTTGAACGACCAGGTGATGACCGATGCTTGGGCCGTCGGCAAACAGATGTTTGTCTCGTTTGAGAACGATGCGTGGTTGAGGATTCACTTAGGCATTTATGGCGCGTGGGATTTCTCAGGGCAGATCGAACTTGATGCAACCATTGCTCAGGCAAATGGTCGCATGGGCCAAACGGCACAGCGTGGCACCGTCCTTGACGCTGATGGCGAGAATTCCCTGAGCTCTATTGGGGCTCCTCGCACCACGCGAATAAAAATGTCTGAATCAGAGCAACCTCACGCTCTGACAGACTCATTCCCAACTGAACCCAGAGGGCAGGTGAGAGTGCGGATTCTTACCGAGACGGTCTGTGCAGATTTACGAGGTCCCACAGCCTGTGAAGTTTTGAGTATTGCCGAAGTCGATACTGTCCTTGCGCGCCTTGGCCCTGACCCGCAGCGAGATGCCAGTAAAAAGGCTGGACAGCGTTTTGTCGATACGGTTTTGAAGAAAAATACCCCTATTGGCTTGTTATTGATGGATCAATCTGTGGTGGCAGGTATTGGCAATGTCTATCGCGCAGAAATCCTGTACCGCGCAGGTATTGATCCTCACACACCAGGTAAGAAGCTGACAAGTGACCAGCTGTGGCAGCTGTGGGATGACTGGGGCTACTTGCTTGATATCGGCGTGAAAACAGGTCAGATGATGACCCGAGATGGGCTCAGCGACAAAGAGTGGAAAAAAGCAATGGCCCGGCGTTCTGAACGTCATTGGACCTACAAGCGAGAAGGCCTTCCGTGTCGGGAATGTGGCACGAACATCGTCTTAGAAGAGATGGCTAATCGCAAGCTATATTGGTGCCCCACGTGCCAGACTTGAGTTATGCAGCTGACACTGACTAATGCCCGTATCCCTGGTGAGCGAGGTCTCACCGGGAACCTGATCAACATCATCATTTCTGATGGGATCATTACCAACATCGAATTTGTGGGCCAAACAGGTGCCATTACTCTTCCCGGCGATGACGGTGAGGTCATTGACCTCGGTGGGCGGTATGTGATTCCTGGGTTATGGGATAACCACACCCACTTCACCTCCTGGTCATTGTTGCGACAACGGCTCAATCTTGACGGGGTAAGTTCTGCCCGTGAGGTGGGAGTCAGGGTTGCCGAGCGGCGGAAGACACATCCTGGAACCATGGTTGGGTTTGGCTGGCGGGGAAGTCTGTGGGAAGAAGAGCCCCACTTCAGCATCCTGGATGAGGCCTGCTCTGATGTCGAGGTGTATCTCTTTAGCGGAGATGGACACAGTGTGTGGCTAAATACCACCGCGTTAGAAGCCCGCGGACATGCGGGACACCCTACGGGACTGCTTGTCGAAGATGACTGTTTTGCCATCTGGGGTTCCCTAGGTGACCAGAGTGACGAACAACTCGACCAGGCTGCTTTTGAAGCCTCTGAAGCTGCTGCAGCCCGAGGCGTCGTAGGAATTGTTGATTTTGAAATGCGCTGGAGTCTGCCTGATTGGCGTCGCAGAATCGGCAATGGAAACAATCTGCTGCAAGTTGATTTCAACGTTTACACCGAAAACCTTGATCGCGTCATTGAAACAGGGTTGCGTTCGGCAGATGTCATTGCCTCCACTGAAGGCTTGTTACGCATGGGCAATCTGAAAGTGATTTCAGACGGATCGCTCAATACCCGCACGGCCTTTTGTCACGACCCTTATCCCGGGATGACGGGGCCTTTGGCCAGGGGAATTTTGAACGTTCCTTACGACGAACTTGTTGCCGTGATGTCGAAGGCGGCCTCTGCTGGCATAAACAGTTCCATTCATGCCATCGGTGATGATGCCAATACCTTCGCACTGAATGCATTTGAAGAGGTGGGATGTGCCGGAACGATTGAACATGCTCAGCTGGTGGCATGGGAAGACATCGAACGTTTTGCGCAATTAGGTGTCATTGCCTCGGTGCAGCCAGAGCACGCGATGGATGATCGTGATGTTGCTGATGTCTTATGGGCAGGTCGTACCGACAGATGTTTCCCGTTTGCCTCGATGCTCGATGCCGGAGTAAAACTCTCCATGGGCTCTGATGCTCCCGTGGCTCCACTGGATCCGTGGTTTGCTATTGCCTCGGCCGTCGAGCGCACCCGAGATGGTTTACCTGCCTGGCATCCAGAACAGCGAATTGAGCCCCAGGCAGCTATTGACGCGTCTGTCCGGACGCGCATTGCTATAGGTGAACGCGCAGATCTGTGTGTAATAGAAATTGATCCACTTGGTGCCAGTGTTGAAGAATTGCGCACCATGCCGGTTGCCGCCACGTTTAACGGTGGCCGGGCAACCTTCATGGCATTGTAAGTTTTAGGGTATGCCGTCGAACACAACCCACATGAATCGTGGCTGGGGATGGTTTCTCTACCCCGGGTTCACCGTGTTGGTTGTGTTCTTTTTCTCGATGTTTTTTTGGAATGTCGGCCTGTCTTTTCTCAAATGGCCTGGCTTTGGGCCCCCAGAGTTTGCTGGGTTAGATAACTATCGGCGGATGATAGAAAACCAGGACTTTTGGGAATCCTGGATTCATGTGGCCTACTACGTCATACCGTTTTCACTCCTTCCGACCGGATTGGCATTGCTGTTGGCCGCGGCCAGTTATGAAACTTTTATTGGTAGGTGGCTATCCAAACTTGTTCCTGTTGCCCGCTCTGGTTTCTTTTTGCCACAAATTGTTCCCATCAGCATTTCGGCACTTATTTGGATGTGGATTCTTGATCAACCCACAAGTTTTCTTGTTTCCTTCTCGGAGGCAGTGGGGTGGGAGACAGCTCCGGATAGTTGGCTGAGAGAACCCATACCTGCTCTTCTTGTTCTCTCCTTCTTCATGCTGTGGCTTCAGATGGGTTTTGCCTACATCGTGTTCATTGCCGGCTTGAGCAGGCTCAATCCTGCCCTCCTCGAGGCTGCGCATTTAGATGGGGCTGGGCGATGGGCGAGATTGAGATGGATTATTGCCCCCTCACTCAAGCCAGAGATTTTTGTCATCTTGGTCTTTCTGACCGTCGGAGCAATCAAGGTTTTCGCCCCGGTGTATTACCTCACCGGAGGAGATCCCTATGGGTCCACGAGCTCACCAGCAACCTTTGCGATTTCTAACTTTTATGGGGGTCGCTCAGTTGGGTATGGCTCAGCGATAACTACAACCCTTGCTGTTGTTATCGCGGTAGGCCTTGGTGTGACCTTCTGGATCGTGAATCGTATTCGCGCTCGAGGTGAACAGCAATGAGAGTGATGCGCAGATACGGAGCCAATACGGTCATCGCCGCGTTTATTGTTGCCGTCGCCGTGGTGTGGTTAATCCCGGTAGTTGTGGTTGTGTTAGCTGGGCTTAAGAGCCAAGAGGACTACAGCTCCAGCGGACTCTTTGATCTGCCGACGGAGATTGCCTGGAGCAATTTCGAAATGTTTTTTGGCGGAATTAATATTCTTCAAAAAGTCGGTAACTCATTCATCATTTCTGGTGGGGCTTTGCTGGTCAGCATTGTGATTGCATTTCCGGTTGCTTTTGCGGTGAGTGTGGGGCGTCATCGCCTGCGCAAAGTAGTGATTGCAGTGAGCGTGCTGATTTTCTTGCTTCCCTTGGAATCTGTGGCATATCCGATTTATCTCTTTGCCAAAATGATTGGGATGTATGGGAACATCATCTTTTTGATTATTCCGCTAGGAATCTTTGGGTCGGCTTTCGCTATTTTCCTCTTCGCTAATGTGATGAACCACATTCCTCGGGAGCTTGCAGAAGCTGCCGAAATTGATGGGGCCACCAGGTTCCAGCTCATGACGCGGGTCATGATCCCGCTGATGTGGCCAACAATTTTGACGGTGGCGTTGCTGTTATTTGTCACCAATTGGAACGAATACTTGCTGACTCTTTTGCTTCTACCAGATTCGGTAACACAGACTGTTCCACTGGCAGTTTCAGCAGTGAACTTCGGCCAATTCGGGGGAGCACCCGGTCAACTCATTGCAGCGGCATCGGCATTAGCCGCGCTGCCCTCACTGCTAGTGTTTTTCATCTTCCAAAGGGCCCTGGTGCGCGGTATTACTGCGGGCTTGCAGTAGTTACTTCGCATAGACCGTTGCCAGTTCATCCCAGCGGGTGGTCGCCCTCAGTGAGAGCTTCTCGCGCTTCATCTCCCATTGCCTAGCTGTCGTGAAGCCGGCAGCACCGAGCCCGATACTAAAAGCTCCATGTTTATTCATCACCTGATCTAATACTTCTCCAATCTGGCGCTGCTGGTGAGGGGGAGTGAACATCTCGAGGTAACTGTGAGAGCTGGCTGCACTGAGGTCATGGAGCAAAATCCCTGCACGAACATACTTATTGCCCTCGACCAAGTTGGGCAGGAGTAAGGCGCTAGCTTGTTGCAGAATCTCAATCGGATCATTGGTGGGGACAGGAAACGTCGTACTCAGATAGGGGGAGTGGAAGGGCTCATTTGCAAACCGGGAGGTTCCAGCAAAGCACGTCATTGCTCCGGCCACAGAGCCTTGTTTGCGAAGCCGTTTACTCACACGCTGGGCATAGATGGCTAACACTTCGTGGAGCTGTTTCACCTGAGTAATCGGAGTAGAAAAGCTACGCGAATACATCACCTGGTCTTTGACCACCCGTTCGCCTTCTAACGCAATACAGTCAATGCCACGAAGTTCATAGACGGTGCGCTGGACTACCACACTAAATTTCTTTCGAATGACAGCCGGGTCACTATCGCGCAGCTCTTTAATGGTGGCAATACCGTGACCGTTGAGGCGGCGAGAAAGACGCCGGGCAATGCCCCAAATGTTATCGACAGGGAGGGCGTCCATAATCGCGTCAACATGGTCGGGGCTAAAGAGATCTAAATTACACACCCCATCCATTCCGGCAGACTTCTTTGCCCCACTATTAGCTAACTTGGCTAAAGTCTTCGATTTCCCAATCCCCACACACACCGGCAACCCTGTCTTACGCCGAATAGCGGCACGAATCTCTCGTCCGGTTCTCTCCAGCTGTTCGGGGGTGCCCTGGAGTTCGAGAAAAGCCTCATCGATGCTGTAGACCTCAACGTGGGCAGAGAAGTCGTGCAAAATGCTCATCACCCGCGCAGACATATCTCCGTAGAGCTCATAGTTAGAAGACTTGGCCACGATCCCACTTTGGGCAGCGAACGGTTCAATCTTGAACCAGGGAATCCCCATCGCAACTCCGAGTGCTTTGGCTTCTGCACTGCGGGCAACCACACACCCATCATTGTTAGAGAGCACCACCACGGGTTTGCCCTCCAGGCTCGGATCAAACAGGCGCTCGCAGGAGGCGAAGAAACTATTGACATCAACAAGGGCAATGCGCCTGCCTGTCTCAGACATGATGCAGACACCTCGTGACCACGCCCCAGATGCTCAGTTCGCTCAGTGTTGCCACAGCAATATCGGGGTATTTCGGGTTTTCTGCTTTGAGGATGATGCGACCGTCATGCGCCCATAAACGCTTCAGGGTGAGTTCTCCATCGAGGACGGCGACCACCACATCTCCGTGGGCAGGAGTCAGCGCACGATCCACAATCACCTCATCACCGTGACTAATGCCGGCATTTTTCATGCTGTCACCTGAGACGCGAACAATAAACGTGGAGTTCACATCCTTAATGAGGTGGGTGTTGAGATCGACCCGGCCGTCAAAATAATCTTGCGCAGGGGAGGGGAACCCAGCCGGCACGGCCGTTGAACTTGCCCAAATCTGAGGTAAAGACAACCCAGAAAGTGGGCGAACGTTGTGAGAATTAACATGAATATTGGTCATGACACCAGCTCCTCCCTATTCGAATATATCTTCGAATAGTTGAGCATACCCCACGGACAGTGGGGGTTGTCTAGTCGTGTGAGAGAAAGAAAAACCCCTCAGGATTCTGAGGGGTTTTTCTGTACTGGAGGGGATGACGGGAATCGAACCCGCGTAATCAGTTTGGAAGACTGAGGCTCTACCATTGAGCTACATCCCCGAGATTCACACACTACTTTAGCGTGAAACACCACTCCATCTTATACGTTAGAGTTGAAGACGTTCATTTCACTGTTGTGAACTGACCGGACTTGTGTTGTGTGGTGTTTCACACCGAGTACACAAGACCGGGGCGTAGCTCAGCTTGGCTAGAGCGCCCGCTTTGGGAGCGGGAGGTCGCAGGTTCGAATCCTGTCGCCCCGACCAGATAAGTTCTCACCATCCATCCCAATCAGGAGTATCCCGTCGTGAAGACCAAGGTCGAAAAACTCAGCACCACTCGCGCAAAAATCACCATGACGGTGTCCCCAGAGGAACTTGCGCCTTCTCTCAAGCACGCTTATGAGCACATCGCTGAGCAGGTGAACATCCCCGGGTTCCGTAAAGGTAAGGCACCAGCTGCTCTGATTGACCAGCGTGTAGGACGTGGCTACGTCCTTGAGCACGCCATCAATGAAGGTCTCGAAGGCTTCTACCGCCAGGCAGTTCTCGATGAGAAGTTGCGCCCCATGGGTCGCCCCGCAGCTGATGTTGTGACTTTCCCAGACGAGAAAGACTTCTCCGGAGACCTCGTTGTTGAGATTGAAGTAGATGTTCGTCCAGAGATCACACTTCCTAAGCTGGATGCTCTCACCGTTGAGGTCGATGCTGCCGCTGTGTCCAAAGAAGATGTCCAGAAAGAACTTGATGACCTACGTTCACGCTTCGGAACTCTGGTCACCGTGGATCGTCCCGCAAAAACCGGTGACTTCACACAGCTTGACCTCGTTGCCACCATTGGGGACATGGAAGTAGACACTGCCCAGTCCATCTCCTACGAACTAGGTTCTGGGGAACTCATTGAAGGTATCGATGAGGCCATTGAGTCTTTGACTGCCGGAGAATCCACCACCTTTGAATCTAAATTGCTTGGTGGCGACCACGAAGGTGAGACCGCACAGATTGCGGTGACCGTCACTGCCGTGAAAGAACGTGAACTTCCTGCAGCAGATGATGACTTTGCTCAGATTGCCTCTGAATTTGACACCATCGCAGAGCTCACCACGAGCCTCACAACTCAGGCTGAACAGCGCAAGGTTGCTGTTCAGGCACGTCAGGCCCGTGAAAAGCTCGTTGACCAGCTTCTCGACAGCGTCACCATCGATATTCCTCAAGGCATCATCGATGATGAAGTTCACCGCCACTTAGAAAGTGAAGGCCGCCTCGAAGATGACGCTCACCGTGCTGAAGTCATCGAAGAAAGCAAGAAGCTTTTTGCCACACAGATTCTTTTGGACTCTATTGCTGAGGCTGAGGATGTTCAGGTCAGCCAGGACGAGCTCACCCAGTACCTGATTCAAAGCTCGATGCAGTACCAGATGGACCCGTCAGAATTTGCCAAAATCCTGACCGACAATGGCCAGATTCCCTCGATGGTTGCTGAAGTTGCCCGTAACAAAGCCATTGGCATTGTCTTGGGCAAAGCAAAAGTTGTGGACACCAAAGGCAAAGCTGTCGACATGAGCGAATTCTCTGTCAAGCCTGAAGAGAAGAAAGCCAAAGCAGAGAAGGCTGACACTGCAGAGAAGAAGCCCGCTGCTAAGAAGGCGCCAGCTAAGAAGCCTGCGGCGAAGAAGTAACGTTTCTTAAGTTTTTATCCCATGAGGTGCTGAACGAAACTGATCAGCAAACTTGTTCCCAGCGTCAGCATCACCAGTGAGATAATCACGTCAAGTACGCGCCAGGCTGTGGCTTTTTTGAACACCGGGGCGAGCAAGCGTGCTCCGAAACCTAGGGTGCTAAACCACACCACACTGCCGATCATGGCTCCTGTAGCAAACCACCAACGGTTATCTTCATAGGTTCCTGCAATCGAACCCAATAGCAAAACGGTATCGAGATAGACGTGAGGGTTGAGGTAAGTCAGGGCCAGAGCAGTTCCTACAGCTACTTTCACACTGATGGGGGCTCCGCCCACATCGGCAGTTAGGGCGCTGGGCTTAATCGCACGTTTGGCAGCCAAGACACCGTAGCCAACAAGGAACAGACCACCGACAAGTTCAATGACCATCAACAGCCAGGGCACTTGCTGAATCAGTGCGCCTAACCCGGCAACACCTAAGGCGATCAAAAGTGCATCAGAGATAGCACAAATGGCCACAATCACCAGGACATGTTCTTTACGCAGTCCTTGGCGCAAAACAAAGGCGTTTTGTGCGCCAATGGCGATGATGAGTGAGAGCCCAAAACCTAATCCAGCAATTCCAGCGGCAAGGGGACTCATCCTTTTATCTTAGATGCCAAGCACTTTTTCAACATTTCTCCAGCTGATTCTCAGTTTCGCTTGGTTCACTGTTTCTAATACCCATCCCAACGAGGAGTTTTCTTATGAAGTGCCCTGCTGATAGCGCCACTCTAGTCATGTCAGATCGTGCGGGGGTGGAAATTGATTACTGTCCTGAATGCCGAGGCGTTTGGCTTGATCGCGGTGAATTGGACAAAATCTTAGAACGCTCTGCTGGCGCTCCTTCGCCAGCGCCTCAACAGGGCGCTCCTCGTCAGGACTCCTATAACCAGGGTGGGTATAACAACCAAGGTGGGTATAAGAAAAAGCCTTCCAGTTGGTTGACAGAAATTTTTGACTAGACCTCCTCATAGCACCATCACTGATGCCCCGGAAAGCACCGGGGCATCAGTGCGTTAACCGCCGTGGGCGAACGAGACTCACGCCCACGGCGAACACTGCCGTGTTGGAGCTGTTTGCTCCGCTAGTGTCGAATCACCGCATGAAATTCAGCGGGAGATGGAGCGTGTAATGGCCGAAATGCCAATGCCAAACAGTGTCTTTGACCGTCTACTCAAAGACCGCATTATTTGGTTGGGTTCAGAAGTTCGTGATGAGAATGCCAACGAGATCTGCGCCAAGATGCTGTTGCTGGCCGCTGAAGACCCAGAAAAAGATATTTACCTCTACATCAACTCACCTGGTGGGTCGATTACCGCAGGTATGGCAATCTACGACACCATGCAGTTTGTCCCCAATGACATCGTTACCGTGGGAATCGGTATGGCTGCTTCGATGGGGCAGTTGCTCTTGACGTCTGGGACCAAGGGTAAGCGCTACATCACCCCGAACGCTCGTGTTCTCCTGCACCAGCCCCACGGTGGTTTTGGTGGCACTGCCTCAGATATTCAAACTCAGGCGCAACTGATCAACTCCATGAAGCAAAGTTTGGCTGAGATCACTGCCTCACAAACCGGTAAGACTGTCGAGCAGATTAATGCCGATGGCGACCGTGACCGTTGGTTTACCGCTCCAGAAGCACTCGAATACGGCTTTGTTGACCACGTCCGCTCATCTGCCAGTGATGTTTCTGGTGGCGGCGGAACAAAGTCAGATTAAGAACCCACGAAAGAGGACAGATTAATGAATATTCCTAACTTTGGTGGAACTGCCTTTGACGGTAACACCGCACCTTCTAGCCGCTACATCTTGCCCTCGTTTGAAGAGCGCACGGCGTATGGCTACAAGCGTCAAGACCCCTACAACAAGCTCTTTGAAGACCGCATTATTTTCTTAGGCGTCCAGGTCGATGACGCCTCCGCAGATGATGTCATGGCACAGTTGTTGGTTCTTGAAAGCATGGACCCTGACCGTGACATCGTGATGTACATCAACTCACCCGGTGGATCTTTCACTGCGATGACCGCCATCTACGACACCATGCAATACATTCGCCCCCAGGTCCAAACAGTCTGCTTGGGACAGGCTGCCTCTGCCGCAGCTGTATTACTTGCAGCTGGTGCACCAGGTAAGCGTTTGGCGTTACCTAACGCTCGTGTGCTGATTCACCAGCCAGCAACCGGTGATGCCGGTCGTGGCCAGGCCTCAGATATTGAGATTCAAGCCAACGAAATCATGCGTATGCGTGAATGGTTGGAAGAGACCTTGTCTAATCACTCCAACCGCTCTATTGAGCAGGTGAATAAAGACATTGATCGTGACAAGATTCTTTCTGCCGCTGAAGCACTGGAATACGGTCTGATTGATCAGGTGTTGACCTCACGTAAGAATGCTGCGGTTACCGCGTAATCTTTCGTTTTCGTTCACTCAACCCCGGTATATGCCGGGGTTGAGTCATTTCGGCACGCCGAAACGCAGCTATCCACACTTGACCACCAACGTCAGTGGTTCAGGTTAGGCTCAAATGTCGGGAAAAGTACTCACCACTGACACGAGGAGTGAATCATGGCACGTATAGGCGAAAGCGCTGACCTGCTGAAGTGTTCCTTTTGTGGCAAGAGCCAAAAGCAAGTAGCCCAGCTCATTGCTGGCCCCGGTGTCTATATCTGTGACGAGTGCGTCGAGCTGTGTAACGAGATCATCGAAGAACGCATGGCTGAAGCCAACGAAGAAACCAACGTTGAAGCTTTCGATTTGCCTAAGCCCCGTGAAATCTTCGGCTTCCTCGAGGAATATGTCATTGGCCAAGAGGCAGCAAAGAAAGCTCTCTCTGTTGCCGTCTATAACCACTACAAGCGTGTGCGCGCTGGTGAAGGTGTGAAGTCTGCCGAAGATAAGGCAGACGAGGTTGAAATTGCCAAGAGCAACATTTTGCTCATTGGCCCCACCGGCTGTGGAAAGACCTACTTGGCTCAAACCTTGGCGCGCAGGCTAAACGTTCCGTTCGCGGTCGCAGATGCAACCAGTCTCACCGAAGCAGGTTATGTCGGCGAAGACGTCGAAAACATTTTGCTGAAGCTCCTTCAAGCTGCCGATTTTGATGTTGCTCGTGCTGAACAAGGCATTATCTACATCGATGAAATCGACAAGATTTCTCGCAAGGCAGAGAACCCTTCTATCACCCGTGACGTTTCCGGTGAAGGTGTCCAGCAAGCGCTGCTCAAGATTTTGGAAGGAACAGTTGCCTCTGTTCCACCACAAGGGGGCCGCAAACACCCCAACCAAGAATTTATTCAGTTAGATACGACGAATGTGCTCTTTATTGTGGCGGGTGCTTTCGCCGGTCTTGAAGAAATCATTCAAGCGCGTGCAGGCAAAACTGGTATTGGTTTTGGCGCACCGCTGCAAAGCAAAGATGACGCCAGAGACTTTTATGCCGAAGTGCAGCCAGAAGATCTCCACAAGTTCGGGTTGATTCCTGAATTTATTGGCCGTCTTCCTGTTGTCGCCACGGTGTCACCACTAGATCGTGCCGCTTTGATTGATATTTTGACCGAACCAAAGAATGCCCTTGTCAAGCAGTACCAGCGCATGTTTATGCTCGATAACGTCGAACTCGAATTTGAGACTGATGCTCTAGATGCGATTGCTGATTTGGCTGTTGAGCGTCAAACAGGTGCACGTGGTCTTCGTGCCATCTTGGAAAACGTCTTAGGCCCCATCATGTTTGAGGTTCCCTCCACCGATCAGATCGCCAAGGTGATTGTCACCGTGGATTGTGTGACCACTAACGCTGCGCCCACTATTGTTCCTCGTATTGACAGCGTTGAGGCCGAAGGCACACAAGAGAAAACTGCCTGATAACATTGTTTTATTCCTTCGTTAAAGGAATATAAGCGACTGCCA
>JBIIGO010000108.1:0-3230 GCA_044236405.1 Aurantimicrobium sp. | reverse complement strand
GAGGCAGCACCGCCACCAAACCCAACCAGCACACCAGCAGCACCGGTACGCATCAGGTGCAAGGCAGCAGTGTAGGTAGCTGCACCACCAACAATGACGGGAACATCCAACTCATAAATAAACTGCTTGAGATTGAGCGCTGCTGATTCTTTGGAGACATGCTCTGCAGAAACGGTCGTGCCACGAATAACAAACAGATCAACACCGGCACTAATGACGGTTTGATAAAACTCTTGAGTGCGCTGTGGTGACAGTGCAGCTGCAGCTGTCACACCCGCAGCGCGGATCTCCGCAATACGAGCGGTAATCAACTCAGCTTTGATGGGCTCAGCGTAGAGCTCTTGCATACGTTGGGTTGCTTTATCTTCGGGCAGTGAGCGAATCTCAGAGAGGATCGGCACAGGGTTCTCATACCTAGTCCAGAGACCCTCGAGGTTCAAGACACCCACACCACCGAGCTGACCCATCGCAATAGCGCTTTCGGGGGAGACCACAGAGTCCATGGGAGCAGCCAGGATTGGAATCTCAAACTGGTAGGCGTCAATACCCCACTGCACGGACACATCTTGAGGGTCACGGGTGCGACGGCTAGGAACAACAGCGACATCGTCAAAAGAGAAAGCACGGCGGGCTCGCTTGGAGCGGCCAATTTCAATATCAGTCATGTGCCGGGCTTACTTTCTATAGTTCGGTGCTTCAACGACCATGTGGACGTCGTGCGGGTGAGATTCTTTGAGACCTGCAGGAGTAATGCGCACAAACTTGCCCTTGGACTTCAGTTCGTCAACATTTCGTGCTCCGACATAGAACATAGATTGACGCAAGCCACCGACAAGTTGGTGAGCTACCGCAGACAACGGTCCGCGGTAGGCCACACGGCCTTCAATCCCTTCAGCAATGAGCTTGTCATCACTGGGAACATCAGATTGGAAGTAGCGGTCTTTGGAGTACGAGGTGCGCTCGCCTCGGGTTTGTAGGGCTCCCAGAGATCCCATACCGCGGTAGGTCTTGTACTGCTTGCCGTTATCAAAGACCAAGTCTCCTGGGCTCTCGTCGCATCCTGCGAAGAGAGAGCCCAGCATGACAGATTCTGCCCCGGCAACAAGTGCCTTGGCGATATCTCCGGAGTACTGCAGTCCACCATCGGCGATGAGGGGGATGCCGGCAGGGCCGGCAGCCAAAGACGCTTCATAAATAGCGGTGATTTGTGGAACACCCACCCCAGCAACTACACGTGTGGTGCAAATAGATCCTGGACCTACACCGACTTTGATGGCATCGGCGCCGGCATTAATCAATGCCTGTGCGCCATCTTTGGTCGCCACGTTTCCACCAACAACATCGATGTGCGCAAACGACGGATCTGACTTGAGCTTCTTAATAATCTCCAGAACACCGGCAGAGTCTCCATTAGCGGTATCCACCACAAGAACATCCACGCCCACATCGCGCAGAGCACACGCACGATCCCAGGCATCACCAAAGAATCCAATGGCAGCGCCGACGCGTAAGCGTCCGGCATCATCTTTGGTGGCATCTGGATACTTCTCGGACTTATCAAAGTCTTTGGTGGTGATCAGACCGGTGAGCATGCCGTTGTCATCAACAATGGGCAGCTTCTCAATCTTGTGACGGGCAAGCAATGTCATGGCCTCTTCGGGGGCAACACCGACAGACGCGGTGACCAATGGCATGGGCGTCATAATCTCTTTGACCAGCGTTGTTTGCTTATCTGCCTCAGAGACAAAGCGCATATCGCGGTTCGTGATAATTCCGAGCAAATGGCCTTTGTCGTCAATGACGGGAAGGCCACTGACACGGAATTGACCACAGACTTTATCGACTTCTGCAACGGTGGTGTCCGGGGTAGTGGTTACCGGGTTGGTAATCATGCCGGATTCGCTGCGCTTGACCTTATCGACCTGGTCAGCTTGGTCTTCGATCGAGAGGTTGCGGTGCAAGATACCGATACCGCCTTGGCGAGCCATGGCAATGGCCATTCTCGCCTCGGTGACGGTATCCATCGCGCTGGAAATCAGGGGCTTGGCTAAGCGAATACGGCGCGTGAAGCGGGTTGAGGTGTCAGCATCGCTGGGGATGACATCGGTGTGACCGGGCAGGAGCAGAACATCGTCATAGGTCAATCCCACAAATCCAAATGGATTGTTTTCGGTCATCACGCCTCTTTTTTATCCGTAATCAAAAAGTAACCAAAACTTTTCCCCGAAAATAAAGGGAAAGTATCTATTTCTAGCTTAACGGGTTGGCGCACAGACTTAAATTCCTACTAAAGTCTTCACAGAACGTTTTAAGTCGCGGAAATACAATCTCTAAGGCATAATCGTTCAGTGTCGTTACTCAAAGTCGATAACGATGAGACAAATTGAGAGGCAAAAACATGACCATGAGTTGTGTCCTCTCCCCAATGGAGGTGCCGTGTTAATCACAGCTAAAGCGCACCGCCTTTCCCCCCGTAATCTCCGCCTTCTTTTTGGCGTTCTCTTGGGATTACTTGTTCTCTCCTTCTCCATGGGCACCGGGTCTTTGACCTCAGCCCACGCAGAAGAAGCAACTTGTGTCGCTGATGCGTCCACAGGATGTTTTAACGGAACAATCAAGGGTGTAGGCGCAGGTGTAGACGTCATCATTGAAGGCAATGGTGAAACCATTGTTGCCACCACCAATGAAGATGGTAAATGGATCGCCGCAGTGACAACTGCTGGCTTGTACACACTCACACTGGACGAGAGCACTCTTCCAGACGGTGTCACAGCTAGCGGTGAAGCATCTGTACAACGTGAGATCACGCTAGGGGCTAATGCCGCCGCGATCTTCCAAGTATCAGGTGCCGAAGTTGATGAGGCCGGGGATGCCCCCGTCACCGACACTGCTGCCACCACGACAGCTGTGACCCCAGAACGTTTTGCCCAACAGTTTGTTTCCGGAATTCGTTTGGGTCTCTTGCTCGCACTAGCCTCTATCGGTCTTTCCCTGATTTATGGAACAACCGGTCTCTCGAGCTTCTCCCACGCTGAACAGGTCACCTTGGGTGGGTTATTGGCATTCACCTTCGCCAACGTCCTTGGCTTGAACATTTTCCTCACCGTCATCATCGTGGTGATCTTGACGGGTATGACAGGGTATGTCCAAGACAAGTTCATGTGGCAACCCTTACGAAAGAAGGGCCTGAGCATTACCCAGATGATCATTGTGACCATCGGTTTGGCTCT
>JBIIGO010000107.1:0-3232 GCA_044236405.1 Aurantimicrobium sp. | reverse complement strand
CTATGAAAACGGCACAGCAAATGTCCGAGCCGTTGTAGGCAAAATTGTGCGCAAGCGCAAAACCACTGTGGTGTGTACCCATGGGCCAGTGGCCCCCGTTGTTCTCAAGGAACTAGCTCTAGCGACCGGAACACCACGAACACCTGAACTAGACGAAGCAGGACTTCTCGACACCGCCGGTTTTGTCATTGTGCACATGAGTGCCACCCACCCGTCTTCAGGCATCGTTGCGGTCGAATCACACCTGTCCCTGATTTAAAAAAATACCGGACCGTAGAAAACGCCTCTCGGCGGAAGGCCGCTCGCAGCGGCAAAATATTGGAGCCCGGGGTTACTACGGTCCGGCACACCTATGTTAGCAATTAGTCCAGAGAGCCGTCGCGCCACAACCGGGCACATACCGAGAGCTCGTGAGCGGTTTGAGTCAACCTGCCAGCTTGCAGGGTCAACTGCGCTGCTCTGTCAGGATCATGCGCATCAACACCATTTGCTTCGGCTGTGCAGCCGGCAGAAATAATTTTGCAGAAGGAGGCAAACCGATCAATAGCTCCAGAGAAGTCTCCTGTGAACGCACCCTGCAAAATGGTGTCTGCCAGGGTCTGCATTTCCGCAGGGCCGGCGGGAGTTGGAGCGCCGGCAATAATTTGGTCGGCGGTGGAGAGCTGGGTGAGGCCTTCGGCAAAGAGCACACTCATGTGCTGTGCTTGAACGTGGATCACATCACGAATCAAATACATCCGCCACAGCGCCCCGGGAAGAGAGTGTGCACTGGAGCGGGACCACAGCTCGGCTAGGGTCTCAATACCGTTTTCATCTGTGAAGCGCACAACCTTGTCCAGAAGTACTGGATCCGTATTTTCGTGAGCTTGAGAAAGCAGAACCCTAGCTGTCTCATGCGCCATGGCATTGACATCGGCGGGGTCATCCCCGCCGTGAAATGCTCCAAACTCGTGGCCTGCGAACAAGGCAGGTTTATGGAATGGAGAGTTCATACTTCCATTGTGGCGCAGTAGTCTAAAACCTATGGACACCATCACCTTTGGCTTGATCTTGGCTTCAGCGCTGATCATTATTTTCAGCACAAAAAGGTGGCTTGTGGTCACCAGTTACGCCGTTGCATTTGCTGCCACCGCCTTTCTTTTTGCCCACCATATGACCAGTGCGTTAGATCTGAGTTTCTGATGAGTGATACAACTACCATCGTCGTCGGTGACACCCGCATCATTGTCCCCCCACCCACGAAACCTCACCACGTGCTTCTTGGGAAGCTTGGTTTCTGGGCACAAATTGCCTTCCTGCTCGCCTACATCGGCGTTCTCTCTGGTGCGATGTTCTACTTCCAGTTTGGACTCGGTGAATATCCGTGTCCGCTGTGTATTGCCCAACGGATGGGCATGATGCTCTCCTCGTTGGGGGCGCTCTACGTTGTCGTTATCTCGTTGCGTGGCACCCTCTCCCCTTCTGGTTTTATGACGGGATTGGGACTGGCCATTGTTGGTGCCCTCTTGGGTGCAGCCATGTCAGCTAGGCAGATTCTGTTGCACATCATGCCCGGGGACCCGGGCTACGGAGAACCTGTCTTAGGTCTTCATCTTTACACTTGGGCTTTTATTAGCTTTGTGGTGGTTCTCCTCTTCGCAGGTGTCTTGTTAACCTTTGGCACAGAGTTCCTCCCCATCAGACCTGCTTCCACATTTGGCACGGTGATTGCGTGGATCGTGATTGGAATCTTCCTGTTCACCATCGTGGCTAACCTGATTGCTGTCTTTGCCCTCGAAGGGTTCAACTGGTTCTTACCCGATGACCCCACTGGGTATGAACTCTTTAACCAACTGGGTTGGTAGTTTTTGACCCCGGCCGATGAAAAAAATTTCATCAGAACTGTTCTAAACTAGTTAGGCACCTTCGGGTGTGGCGGGCCTCTAGCTCAGTTGGTTAGAGCATCGGACTTTTAATCCGAGGGTCAAGGGTTCGATCCCCTTGGGGCCTACCAGTTCTTCTTAGTTCTTCTCTGTGTTTTACCCTGTGAACCAGTGTTGGAATTGCCAGAGATTCCACACCGACCAGAAAAGTAGACTTTTTCTGCATTGATGGTTTACTCAGGCTAGACAGATACTTTTGTTTTCTGAATATATCTTCATGTCTAAAGTAGCCATTTCAGATATGTTTACTTTTATAGGGAGATAACACAGTGAGTAAGTCTGGAAGACCTAAGGAGCCCTGGAAAAGGGATCACATCATCGATTCAGCAATTCCACTGTTTAATCAACAAGGTCTGTGGACCGTAAGTATTCAAGAAATCGCTGATGCTGCAGGAGTTTCACGAGCATCGATTCACTATCACTTTGATGGAGTCGATGGCATCATTCTTGGGGTAGCTCAAAAAGGCTTCGAGTTTATGTTCACAAGACGCCAAGAGCTCGTCAATTCCAAGATTGATCCTCGGGAAAAACTCGTCTCACTGATCAACTTGGGAATACCTGATGAGCTCCCTCCCGAATACATCATTATGTATGAGTCAATTGGAGTCTTCAGATCACGAACAGATTTCCTGCCTCTTGCCCAGAATCTTATAGATAGCCAACTTGAACTCTATGTGGCTGTCCTGCAAGAAGGGGTTGACGCTGGAATATATCTCCCTCAAGAAAATCTGGAATCTATCGGAAAAAATCTTCTTGCTATCGAAGATGCCAGTGGGATCTACCTCACATTGGGTACCGTCGATGATACTCAAGAAATCAGAAACCGAATGTTGAATTATGTCTCATTAGCCCTTGGATATGATCTGCTCGCGTTCAGTTTGCTCGACAAAGCAGTCACTCAGCGATAACCGTAATCAGGGCCATCAGCCCAGGATTTCAAACACTGAGAGAATCAGGTAATGTCCAATTGGGGCGCGGTGCTGAATCGATCAGACGACGTGTGTATTCATCTTTGGGGCTGGACAGTACATCTACGGTGAGTCCCTCCTCAACAACTTTGCCCTTATTCATAACGATCACACGGTGACAAAGTTGTCTCACAACCGCCAAATCATGAGAAATAAAGAGGAAAGTCACACCCGTCTTTTGCTGCAGCTCTGAAAGTAAATTGAGAATTTGGGCTTGGATGGAGACGTCCAATCCAGAAACAGCCTCATCAAGAATGATGGCTTCAGGCTGGGCTGCTAGTGCCTTGGCAATAGCGACCCTCTGAAGCTGTCCACCCGAAAGTTCAGAGGGAAGAGAGTGTT
>JBIIGO010000106.1:0-3259 GCA_044236405.1 Aurantimicrobium sp. | reverse complement strand
CAACCTCCAAGGTGAACTGCAACCAGGCCAGAAGATTGCGTTACCCAAAGGCTATTAAACTGACGTAGTGACTTCACTTGACGATCTGCCGATAAGAGATGACCTCAAAGGCCTCAAACCATACGGTGCGCCTCAAGAACACGTCAGGGTAGAGCTCAATGTTAATGAAAACACTCACCCTGTTCCACCTGCGGTTATCACCGACATTCTTGACCGGATTAGCGTCGCACTAGAGAGTATCAATCGTTACCCCGATCGTGAATTCACTGGGCTGAGACAAGCCCTTGCTGCCTATCTGGGTCATGATCTCACCGCAGATAACATCTGGGCCGCAAACGGCTCCAATGAAGTAATTCAGCAATTCATGCAGGCTTTTGGGGGACCGGGACGTTCCGTATTGGCGTTTCCACCGACATATTCCATGCACTCGATTATTGCCTCGGGGACAGGGACGACTTGGATCCCTGCGCCAAGAGATGCAGACTTTGAGATTTCACCGGAAACAGCTGTTTCGGCAATTGCGGCTTATTCACCAGATTTAGTCTTCTTTTGCTCTCCTAATAACCCCACAGGAACCCCTGTTTCTCTAGACACCATTACTGCTGCCTATGAGGCAACCGAAGGAATGGTTTTTGTAGATGAGGCCTACGCAGAATTTGCTCCAGAGGGCGAACCCTCAGCTTTGACATTGTTAAAGGGACGTCCTCGTCTTGTCGTTTCTCGGACCATGAGCAAGGCTTTCGCATTTGCTGGAGCTCGGGTGGGATATCTAGCTGGGGATCCTGCTGTCATAGATGCGTTGAGGTTAGTGAGATTGCCATATCACCTGTCGGCTTTGACGCAAGCAGCCGCCCAAGGAGCTCTTGCTCATACACCCACCATGTTGTCGATGGTCGATGATATTCGTGGCCAACGAGACAGGCTTGTCCTTGAATTAGAAGCTTTGGGTTATCACCCGTATCCCTCACAGGCAAACTTTGTGTTGTTTGGGAACGTCGCCGATCCAGACCACGTGTTCGAGCAACTTTTGGCGCAGGGCATCATTATTCGCGATATTGGCATCCCTCACCACTTGAGAGTTACTGCGGGAACCGAAGAAGAAACGACCGAGTTTTTAGATGCATTGGCTGGTATTCAGGGCACTTTATCGCCCCGCTAAACTTGAATCATGACTTCAGCACCGCGTACTGCGAGTATCTCAAGAACCACCAGCGAATCCAGCATTGAGCTTTCTCTCAACCTAGATGGAACTGGTTCCAGCAACATTGATACATCTGTACCCTTTTTCGACCACATGCTCACTGCTTTTGCTAAGCACTCTCTGACTAATCTCACCGTGAAAGCAACCGGTGATATTCACATTGATGTACACCACACCGTGGAAGATATTGCCATTTCCTTAGGTCTGGCCATCCGTGAAGCATTGGGTGATAAAGCTGGCATTTCTCGCTTTGGTGACGCTCTCGTTCCCCTCGATGAAGCGCTTGTTCAAGCAGTGGTGGATATTTCAGGTCGCCCGTTTCTTGTTCACACCGGGGAACCTGCAGGTTTTGAGTTTCACTTAATTGGCGGGCACTTCACGGGCTCACTTGTCCGTCACGTCTTTGAAGCCATTTCTTACAATGCCGGCCTCACAACTCACATCACCGTTCTTAACGGTCGTGATCCTCACCACATTGCAGAAGCGGAATTCAAAGCATTTGCACGTGCTTTCCGCCAAGCCAAAGCTTTTGATGCCCAGGTTGACGGTATTCCAAGCACTAAGGGCGCTTTGTGAGTAAACCCACCGTTGTTGTCCTGGACTACGGCACTGGAAATATTCATTCAGCACTCAAAGCTGTTGAAGCTGCTGGGGCGACTGCTGTGTTATCCAAAGATAAAACTGCCTGCGCTGAAGCAGATGGACTGTTGGTTCCTGGTGTGGGGGCTTTTGCCGCTGTGATGGAGGCCCTTAATAAAGTTGACGGTGGGGAAATCATTGAACGTCGGCTTTCCGGAGGTCGTGCTGTTTTAGGTATTTGTGTCGGCATGCAAGTCATGTTTAAGAACGGGCTTGAAGGTGGCGTTGATACCCCCGGCTTAGGGGAGTGGGATGAAACCGTGCACAAACTCGATGCCAAGATTTTGCCGCATATGGGGTGGAACACGGTTGAGGTCGGTGAGAACTCGAAACTCTTTGCAGGTATTGAGAACGAACGGTTCTATTTTGTGCACTCCTATGCGGTGACCGAATGGAATCTTGATGTGATTCCCCCCTTCCCCAAGCCTTCAGTTACATGGTCTGAACACGGGCAACGTTTCGTTGCCGCGGTTGAGAATGGCCCACTTATGGCAACACAATTTCACCCCGAAAAGTCAGGAGAAGCAGGAATCCACTTGCTTCGCAACTGGATTTCCACCTTCTAACGAAAGACATCAGATGAGTACTTCTGTTCTCGAACTTCTTCCTGCCGTTGATGTGGCCGAGGGAAAAGCTGTTCGGTTAACCCAGGGCGAATTAGGTACTGAAACGAACTATGGGGATCCAGTTGATGCTGCTGCTGATTGGGCTGCTCAAGGGGCTGAATGGATTCACCTCGTTGACCTGGATGCGGCATTTGGTCGAGGTGAAAATAGAGCACTGCTTCGTCGAGTCATTGTGGAGGTTCCAGGAGTCAAGATCGAAATATCTGGGGGCATACGTGATGATGCAAGTTTGCAGGCAGCACTCGAAAGTGGTGCTACTCGGGTGAACTTGGGTACCGCAGCGTTAGAAGATCCCGAATGGGCTGCGTCTGCCATCGCCCGTTTTGGAGACCAGATCGCTGTGGGTCTCGACGTTCGCGGAGAAATACTTGCTGCGAGGGGATGGACTCAAGAAGGTGGAAATCTCTGGGATGTGCTCGCTCGTCTCGAAGATGCTGGGTGTGCACGCTACGTCGTCACCGATGTCACACGAGATGGCATGCTCAACGGCCCAAACCTTGAACTTTTAGTGAGCATTACCCACAAAACGGGTAAGCCTGTTGTTGCCTCTGGCGGTATTTCAAGCTTGGACGACCTCATCGCCTTGCGGAAACTTGTTCCCACCGGTGTTGAAGGAGCCATTGTCGGTAAAGCGCTCTATGCCGGAAAGTTCACGCTCGAAGAAGCAATTCAGGTTGCCTACAACTAAGGTTTTCTCATGATGACGTCTCACGATCACTCAGCTGATGGCCACATGTTTGGCTCCAGCGACCAGTCAGATTCAGCTGGTCGCCCCTGGGAGGGTCGTGAATTC
>JBIIGO010000023.1:0-12549 GCA_044236405.1 Aurantimicrobium sp. | reverse complement strand
TGTGTGATGGAGATTTGGACAACATTATTGGTGTGCTCAGCGCAAAGACTGCTCTTGCCACGGTTGCCCGCGGAGAAAAACTGAGCCTGAGAGACAATCTTGAACCAGCGATGTTTGTTCCGGAAACACTCACCGGAATGGACTTACTGGAACAGTTCAAACAAACCAGAACACATATTGCTTTTGTCGTTGATGAATACGGTGGCTTAGAAGGCTTAGTCACCCTTCAAGATATTTTTGATTCCCTCGTGGGAGAAATTGCCACCGATGGTGAAGAAGTAACCATCCCCGTTCAACGTGATGACGGTTCCTGGCTCTTTGAAGGCGACACCCCCATCCCTGAGTTCAAGGACGCACTCTCTATTGACGAGGTTCCTGGAGAGTTCAAGGGTCGCTATCACACCCTCAGCGGTCTGGTGCTGTTGGTTCTCGAACGGATGCCGGTTATCGGAGACAGTGTGGAGATTGAGGGCTGGAAGCTCGAAGTTGTCGATATGGATGGAAAGCGTATCGACAAGATCTTGGCAACACGTATCCCCTAAGTAATCTGCTGTATCGAATACTGAACAACTGTGCAGGGAGGATAAACTAGCACTATTGCCCTCCGTAGCTCAGTGGATAGAGCAAGAGCCTTCTAATCTCTTGGTCGCAGGTTCGATTCCTGCCGGGGGGACCAGCATGATCTGCCTTATTGAGGTGTCGCCCTCTGTTTATGGCTAGGCAAAAGAGAAAGTGCTTGCGTACACCACAGCGCCCACAAAACTAAGAGTGGCTGAAATAGCAGTCGGATACCTCGGGCGAGATCTGTTGAGAGCCCAAAGGCATCAGTTTGTGTGAGAAATTGTGAGATATTACCCGGGAATATCGCGATAAAAAACAGTGCGACAACCCATCCCACGTAGCTCTGATATGGCCAGAGGAATACAAGAGAAATGCCCAAAATCATCTCAATGATTCCTGAAATAACAACTACCAGATCGGGATCGAGCGGAACCCATGCGGGAACTTGCGCCAGAAATTCCACCCGGGCAAAGGTGAGATGGCTCAACCCGGCGTAAAAGAGCGCAACACCGAGCAGCACCCTCGCTAATGCAGCAATAACTCGATGAGCCGGTGAACGAACCTTCTGAGTTGACATGCCTGAAAGCTAAAGGGCCTTGAGAATATCCTCAACACGTTCCTTGGCATCACCAAAGAGCATGTGTGCGTTATCCCGATAGAACAGAGGGTTCGCCACACCGGCATATCCCGCGCTCATCGACCTCTTAAAGACCACAACGTTTTCTGCTTCCCAGACCCTCAGCACGGGCATGCCAGCGATGGGGCTACCTGGATCTTCTGCTGCCGCAGGATTACAGGTGTCATTAGCTCCAATAACGAGAACCACACTGGTTTCAGAGAAGTCATCGTTGATCTCATCCATCTCATCAACGATGTCGTAGGGAACTTTGGCTTCCGCCAACAGAACGTTCATATGGCCCGGTAAACGCCCTGCCACAGGGTGAATACCAAAGCGAACAGTCACACCCTTGGCCGTGAGCTGGTGTGCCAGCTCGGCAACAGGGTACTGAGCCTGGGCAACAGCCATTCCATATCCAGGAGTAATGATCACGCTGCTGGCGCCGTTGAGCATATCGGCAACCGCTTGCGCATCCATCTCCTGGATTTCACCCTCTTCTTCCTCACCAGAGGAAGTGGGTTTCTCGATACCAAAACCACCGGCAATAACCGAGATAAAGGAGCGGTTCATCGCCCGACACATGATGTAGGACAGGTACGCACCGGAGGAGCCCACCAGAGCACCGGTGACGATCAAGAGGTTGTTGTTCAACAAGAATCCTGCCGCAGCTGCAGCCCACCCTGAATAGCTGTTCAGCATGGAGATAACCACGGGCATATCACCGCCACCAATGGATGCCACCAGGTGCCATCCGAGCAACAGTGCCAACGCCGTCATTGCGATCAGCAGACCGATGTCAGGTGTGATGACGTACCAGACAGTTAACACTACGGCCAGAACTAATGCCCCGACGTTGAGGATATTCTTGCCAGGAAGCATCAGCGGGCGAGACGAAATCCGCGCAGAGAGCTTCAAATAGGCAACAATCGAGCCGGTAAAGGTCACAGCACCAATGAATACCCCAATAAAGATTTCAGCATGGTGAATATCTTTGAGATTTTCGGGAACATTACCTGAATCCAAGGCGGCATTCCAGCCGACGAGAACAGCCGCAAGGCCGACAAAGCTGTGCAGCAAGGCAATAAGTTCAGGCATCCCCGTCATCGCCACGACTCGGGCCCGCCATAATCCAATGGCGGCACCGATCATCAACACAACAAGCAAGAGAACGAGACCAAATGTCCCCTGGGGTGTTCCCGCCGAACTAGCAACTAACGAACCAATAGTGGCAAGGAGGGCCAGGGTCATTCCAATAATTCCGTAGGTCAGACCTGACTTAGACGTTTCATGCTTACTCAAGCCGGCAAGGCTCAAGATAAACATCAGAGCGGCAACAATATAGACCGCAGTGGTCAGACTCATGATGGTCATTTGCCTGCTCCCTTGCTAAACATGGCGAGCATTCGTCTGGTAACAGCGAATCCTCCGAAAATGTTGATGGATGCCAGCAATACGGCAATGGCTGCCAACACTTGGACGACAGGATCAGCAGAGCCAAGCTGGGCAATCGCTCCGACAATCACAATTCCTGAAATGGCATTGGTCACACTCATTAAGGGAGTGTGAAGAGCATGGTGCACTTTTCCTATGACATAGAAGCCCACCACTATGGAGAGCATCAACACCAAAAAGTGTTGTGGTAGCGGTGGCGGAGCAAATGCAAAGGCAAGAAGCAAAATAATTAGCCCGGCACTAATCATGCCCACCTTTGCTCCGCGTGACATCTTCGCTGGTTTAGAGGCTTCCATATCTACGGGAGCAGCTGGAGCAGCCTGTGGTGCGGCAGAAACTTGAATCGGTGGTGGTGGCCACATAATGGTGCCGCCCTGCACGACAGTGACAGCACGGATGACGACATCATCGAAATCAAGAACAAGTTTTCCGTCTTTGGCCGGAGTAAGAAGCTTAAGCAAGTTGACCATATTGGTGCCAAAAAGCTGTGAGGCTTGTTGAGGAAGCCTGCTAGGCAGATCGGAATAACCCAAAATGGTCACACCATTTTTGGTTACAACTTTTTTACCAGCAATCGACCCAGCAACGTTTCCACCTTGTGAGGCGGCCATATCCACGATGACGCTTCCTGGACTCATGCTCGCAACATCTTTTTCTGTCAGCAACAAGGGGGCAGGTCGTCCAGGAATCAACGCAGTGGTGATGATGATGTCCACATCTTTGGCTTGTTCAGAATAAATTTCTGCAGCCCGGCGGTCATATGCCTTGCTTGTTGCTTTGGCATAGCCATCAGAAGATTCCATCTTTTCTTCGACTTCAACAGCTAAGTATTGACCACCAATGGACTTGACTTGGTCAGCAACCTCAGGGCGCGGATCGGTCGCACGCACAATGGCACCCATGCTCGAAGCTGCACCAATAGCAGCCAATCCCGCAACACCAGCACCAGCAACTAATACCTTGGCCGGGGGAACTTTTCCTGCCGCTGTTACCTGACCGGTAAACAGGCGACCAAATTCATGTGCAGCTTCAATAACTGCACGGTATCCAGCTAGGTTCGACATGGAGCTCAAGACATCCATGGATTGTGCACGGGAAATACGGGGAACAGCATCTAAGGCGAGTGCAGTGACACCGCGCTTGGCTAATTTCTTTAACAGTTGTGGTTGCAGTGCAGGGCTAAGCAAACTGATCAGTGTTGAACCTGGTTTGAGAAGAGCAATCTCTGCGTTGTCGGGAGCTCCAACCTTCATCACAATGGCCGAACCCCAGGCTTGGGCTTTGGTGACTACCTTTGCTCCAGCAGAAACATATTGGCTGTCTGGGTATGAGGAAAGAAGACCAGCACCCTTTTCAACGACGACCTCGTAGCCAAGTCCCACAATTTTTGAGACGGTTTCAGGTGTTGCCGATACTCGGGCTTCGCCGTGTGCTTCTGTGACAATAGCGAGACGTGTCATGCGTCAGTGCTCCATTTCAATTACTACATGCTCAAAGTAGCCTCACCATGACGGTAAGGATGATGCGTGGTTCATAGGCAGGAGTAGCTGGGTATCGCACTCTCTGGTTAGCATTTTTGCTGGAAATCCCTCAAAAAATAAATGCGGATGTTGTCCACATTCTGACTTAGTTTTGACTATATAGGCGATTGCGGGAATGCAGGCGAACTATTTTTCTAAAAAAAGAGTGTTTTTTGCTCTATGGACAAAATCCTTCAGGGCACAACAAAGGAGTAAATCCTTCTTTCACCAGCATCATCGATCTGGGGCAGCATAGGAACACATCCAGAAAACTTTCAGCGTGAGCTGACTATCATAGAGGTAACAAAAGAGCGCCACATAGGAGTGGAAAATGAGTACATACGTCGTCAAAAACCCTGCAACTGGAGAAAGTGGCACACCCTTTGCTGCCACCACAGATGCACAAATTGAAGCAGCCATGGAGGCAGCTCACAGCACCTGGAAAACATGGACGTCGTCCACTACGGTTGCCCACCGTGCAAAAATGATCGAGAAAGTCGCACAATTACATCGCGATCGTCGCGAGAACTTAGCGGAAATTATTGTTCGCGAAATGGGCAAGCCTCTGGCTCAAGCTCTTGGTGAAGTAGATTTCACCGCAGATATCTATTCCTTCTATGCCACCAACGGTGAGCGTTTCCTAGCCGATGAAGACATCGCAGAGTTTGAAGGTGAAGGTTCAGCCCTGATCCGTCGCTCATCTTTGGGAGCCCTAATTGGTGTCATGCCCTGGAACTTCCCCTACTACCAGGTCGCACGTTTTGCTGGACCTAACTTGGTGTTGGGAAACACCATCTTGCTCAAGCATGCTTCACAGTGCCCGGAGTCCGCTGCGGCGATGGAAAAGATCTTCTTGGACGCTGGCTTTCCCGTTGGTGCCTACCAAAACCTCTATGCAGACAGTAAGCAAATTGCTCACATGATTGCTGACCCTCGTATTCAAGGTGTTTCCTTGACTGGCTCTGAGCGTGCCGGAGCTGCTGTTGCAGAAATTGCAGGCCGCAACCTCAAAAAGGTTGTCCTGGAACTTGGCGGATCAGATCCCTTTATTCTGCTGAGCACCGATGACATGGATGGCACAGTCGATGCCGCTATTGCAGGCCGCAACGATAACAATGCTCAGGCGTGTAACGCCGCCAAGCGTTTCATCGTGCTGGAGAAGCACTACGACGAATTCTTGGAGAAGTTCACCGCCAAAATGCTGGAGATGGACCCCACCGACCCTATGAACGAAGACACCTACCTAGGTCCTTTGTCTTCTGACGGTGCAGCCAATGGTCTGGAAGAACAGGTTTCTCGTGCAGTAGCACAAGGGGCAACTCTTCACGCCCGCGCTGAGCGCAACGGAAACTACTTCGGTGGTGTTGTCCTCACGAACGTGACCCCCAAGATGGATGCTCACCACGAAGAATTCTTCGGTCCTGTTGCAATTGTCTATTCGGTTAAAAACGAAGATGAGGCTGTTGAACTTGCCAATGACACTCCTTTTGGTCTGGGTTCTTACCTCTTCACCACCGATCACGCTCAGGTCATGCGTGTGGCTGACCAGATTGAAGCGGGAATGGTTTACGTCAATGGTGTTGGCTTGGACTCCCCCGAGCTTCCTTTTGGTGGCATCAAGCGCTCTGGTTTTGGCCGAGAGCTGGGACGCTTCGGGATCGAAGAGTTTGTTAACCGCAAGCTCATTCGTATTTTGAAGTAGCTCAAAGACATTATGAGGGCCCTGAGGTAATCTCAGGGCCCTTTCTTTGTGGGGTCTTCCAGATGTGGGCAAACGTAAACTAGGGCTATGCGTGCTTTTAGAAAAGTGATGTGGTGGCTATTGGCTTCCGGTGTTGCAGCTTTTCTCATCGTGCCCCTAGTGATTACGTTTGAATCCAGTGGGACTCTCACAAACACACAAGCAGCAGGAGCAAACGCAGAGTTTATTGATATCGATGGAACTCAGGTTCACGTTGTCACCGAAAAGTATTCTGGCACAGCAGAACAAAATGTTCCGGTCATTATCTTGATGCACGGCTTTGGAGCCAGCACATTCTCCTGGAGAGATGTGATGACACCACTGAGCGCAGCTGGAGATGTCGTTGCGTATGATCGACCTGGCTTTGGATTCACCGATCGCCCCACGAGCTGGGAGGGAACAAATCCTTATGGCTTCGAGGGCAACTTTGAGCTCCTCACCGGGCTCATTTCGCAACTAGCCGCCAATCGTGAGGTCGTGCTAGTTGGCCATTCTGCAGGCGGACAACTTGCGGCAGAATACGCGCGCCTCAATCCTGAACTTGTCCAACGTCTAGTTCTTGTGGACCCCGCCATTTACACCACAGGTGGCGGTCCTTCCTGGTTGAGTTGGGTCTATGACATCCCACAAATAGACCGGTTAGGCCCCTTCCTAGTTCAAGGCGTTGCCAGCAGTGGAATGGATCTGTTGGAGGAGAGCTATTACGACAAAAGCCAGCTCACCCCAGATGTCTATGCCGGCTACCAAGCTCCCTTGAAGGTTATTGGGTGGGAACGAGCATTTTGGGAGTTCACCACCGCACCTCGTGATAACCAGCTTGTCGAGAACCTCACCAGCATTACACAACCTACGCTGTTGATCACTGGGGAATTCGACACCGTTGTTCCCACTGCAGATACTCAAAAACTTGCCACCGTGATCACCGATAACAAACTGGTGATCATTGGCAACACAGCTCACCTTCCCCAGGAAGAAGCCCCAGAGGTCTTTAGTGCCGAGGTGTTGGCATGGCTCACAGAAACACAACCTGCAGGATAAACGGATGAGGTGCGCCCTGCCTGGCCGGTGATGTCACCGGGGGCAGGGATAATTGAGGTATGGGAACAGCGCAAGAGTACATGGTCTGGATTGACTGCGAAATGACCGGTCTTGATTTAGGCAAAGATGAACTCGTTGAGGTTGCTGTCATCATCACTGACTCTGAGTTGAACATTGTTCACGATGGATTTGAGGTTGTGATCAATCCCAGCCCTGCGGCTTTGGAGAACATGGGTGAGTTTGTGACCCAGATGCACACAGCCTCAGGCTTGATCGATGAGATTCCTCACGGTGTTACTCTTCAAGACGCAGAACAGCAGGTTCTTGCCTATATCAATGAGCACGTGCCAGAGGGGTCCAAGCCGCCAATGGCAGGAAACTCCATTGGTACAGATCGTGCATTTATCGACAAATACATGCCACTAGTCGATGAACGTCTGCACTACCGCAATATCGATGTCTCATCCCTCAAAGAATTAGCCCGAAGATGGTATCCCAGAGTGTATTTCAACTCCCCCACCAAGGATGGTGGCCACCGAGCTTTGGCAGACATCACAGAGTCCATTCGTGAACTTGATTACTATCGCGCTGCACTCTTGGTTGCCCAGCCTGGTCCCACCTCAGACGCAGCAGGAAAGATTTCTCAGGAGATCGTTTCTAAGTATCTATAGCTCTGTCGTTTTTGAGCGCCATCTGCACGTGTTAAGATATTTAAGTTCTCTTCAGGAGAATGCTTGGTGGGTATAGCTCAGTTGGTAGAGCACCTGATTGTGGTTCAGGGGGTCGCGGGTTCAAGCCCCGTTACTCACCCCAAGACATAAGGCCCGGATATCCATCCGGGCCTTATGTGTGTAAAAGGTTGATTATTCGTTCTCGTCCTCAGAGACGTAGGTGTCACTTTCTGGTGCGTTGAAGGTGTAGCGCACGTGAAGCTTGCCGGCTACTTCACGAGTGTCGACAGCAAAGTAACGGAAGATGGATTCGATGCCGTCGACGAGGGCAACCTCTGCGAGTTTTTCATCGTGGGTTCCACGAACAAGAACACGCTCTTCGGCGGTTCCAGCAAGAGGGCCGTCAATAAATTCGGCAGTGAAATAGACGTTAGTAGGGTCTTGAGTTGTCATGTATCTAGGGTATCGGTTTTTGTGATGAACGTATGTGTCGCGATGCTCTCAGGCCGATGGTGACCCTGAAATTCTCGGTATTGGCGCTCCCAACTGTCCCAATGTTGGTCAAAGTTTTCTCCGCCTCGAGACAGGGCACGTAGTTGTCGAATTACCACAGGGGCATCACACCAAATGCGCACCTCACTGAGGTTGTCTGCTCCTAAAGAAATACTTCCGCAGCCTTCAATGAGCAAAGGGATTTCCGTTGAAATCTGATGCCATTCAGCGAGTTGACCGGATGCCCAGTCGTAGCGTTGCCACATTCCCGGTTGCCCCTGAGTGCGCAGAGACAAGATTGTGCTCACTGTTGAGGCAGCGTCATTGAGACCTTGCCACCCAGGATAGAGATCGTCCATATGTAGGACGTAAAGCTTCTGCGTGGCTGGCCAGGAACGAGAAATCAATTCTGCAAGAGTGGTTTTTCCTGAACCACTGGGGCCATCAATCAGTACCGTGAGAGCCTGATTCTGAGCGCTGAGAATCTTTAGGTCATTCTCAAGAGTATGAAGGTTAGGAAACGACAACATTCCACGCTCCCCACATCACAGAAACCCAGACAGAAAAGGCTGCAATAAACACAGCACCGGCAACAAATAATGTGTCACGGGTTCTAAAAACTGACTGTCGAGCCCACGTTCTCTGGACCGGAGCATCAAACCCTCTGGCTTCCATCGCTAGAGCAAGAGTACTGCCCCGGCGAATAGAAATCACCAAGAGCCAAAAAGCCCGAGAACCCATCCTCTTTGCCGCTCCCCACGGCCCACCGCCATCTCCAATGCCACGTGCACGACGAGCGAGAGTCAACATGTGCCAATCCTGCTTCATCATGCCCAGCATGCGCAGTGCCGCCAAGGCTGACAACACGAAGCGTGCAGGAAGGTTCCACAACTGTGCCAACGAATCAGCGAGATCAGTGGGGTCTGTGGTGGCAAACAGCACCACGCTGGGAAGAGCCAGAGCAATAACCCTCATTGTCAAGGTCGCAGCGAGTGCCACCTCATCACTAGTAATAACCCACGGACCTATCTCTACCCACACTGAACCCCCATCTCGTCCATAGAGCAAGACAGCCAAGCCGGCGAAAGGAGCGGCAATGAGCAGCGGGGTTAGCAGTTTTATCAATCGGGTGAATGACAACCCCACAAAGGGAAGCAATGCTAGTTCAATGACTAATGCCACCATTGCTGTGACCGGATCCAGGCTGATAATCAAGACCACGCCAATGACCACCGCAGCAAGAAGTTTCGCCAGCGGATTAATGCTGCGCATGAACACCCCCGACCTCAATAACCGTATCGGCGGCAACGCGAACCAACTCGCTGTCATGAGTAATAACCAGAACACAATGTTCGCGTTCAGAAAGCTCTCTCAACATCACAACTAAGTGGCGCCATGTTCTGGCATCTTGTCCGAAGGTCGGCTCATCTAAGATGAGCACCTTCGGCGCTGTCGCAAGCACTGTGGCAACTGAGAGCCTGCGTTGCTGCCCTCCAGAGAGAGTGAAGGGATGAGCATCTAAAAGTTGATCGAGCCCTAAACGGGTAGCAAGCTCACGTGCCATTTCTTCCGCTTTGTTCTGTGAAATTCCAGTTGCCTTTATCCCCAGCATGAGTTCGTCCAACACACGCGAAGAAACAAACTGGTGTTCAGGCGATTGGAAAACATACCCAATTCGAGACAGCAGTTCTCGTGATCGCCACCTCACGGGTTGATCTGAGGAGAGCTTACCCGTCAACTCATCTGATGCACTGAGCTTTCCGGCCTGAGGTTCCAACAGCCCTGCCATCGTGAGAGCAGTTGCAGTTTTGCCCGAGCCATTGGCACCCACAAGTGCAATGATCTGACCTTCGTGCGCCTGCAATGACACTGGAGAACATGTTGGTAAATCTTTGCGATAGGAGGAACCCAGCGAATCTGCGCTCAGGAGCAAATTCCCTGTCTTTCCATGCTGTGCGAGAGGAAGATCCCGGGGAATGATGCTTTCAGGTAGCCAAATTCCTTCCTGAGCTAAGGTGACTGCCGTATCGTGAGGAAGTTTCGAGGGACTTCCATCCCACAGCACACCCTGAGAGCCAAGGACAATGACGCGTGTGGCAAAATCCCACCACGCATCAACCCGATGCTCAACCATGATGATTGGAACGTCACTATGTTCACTGACATTCTCAAGTGCGCGACGAACCTCGGTAACTCCGTCAGGATCCAATTGAGAAGTCGGTTCATCTAAGGCGATGACCGCTGGGTTCATGGCAAGGATTCCTGCCAATGCTAAACGCTGTTGTTGTCCGCCAGAAAGTGCCGAGGTGGAATGATCACATGGCAGATCTAACCCCACATCATTGAGCGCTGTGCGCACTCGGGGCCATATCTCCTGTGGCTGAACCCCGAGGTTCTCCATCCCAAAGGCAACGTCATCGCCTACGCGCTCCAGAATGATCTGATTCTGTGGATCTTGCAATAACAATCCACACACGCCTCTTAACTGGTGAGCTGGCCTGCCATCAATGCTCACAATCCCGGAGAGATCTCCCTCATCAGGACCGAGAACTCCTGCTATCGCTTTGAGGAGGGTGCTTTTACCCACCCCTGAAGCACCCAGTAACAACACTCGCTCCCCCGATTCAACGGAAAAGGAGATGTTCTTAAACACAGGTGCGTCTCGGGTGGCAAACTTCCACCCGAGATCAGCCACCTGAATTGTGGTCACGAAGGAACGGAAGTTCGCCCGGCGGCAAATCTGTTCAGCGCACCTGCCCGGGCCAGACCGCGCACCACAAACCAGGAACCTAAACCTGCAATCACCGCGCCGGAAATCATTCCCGAGATGATGTAGACCACCTGGAATGTGAGATCAACACCTGGATACCAGACAACCAGATCGTTAATTCCCATTGCCAGACCAGCTCCCGCACCGGCAAGCATGGCGGTAATGATATTCCATTTGGCATAGAGGAAGAGGGCAAAGACGAGCTCTGCACCGAGGCCCTGAATCAGTCCAGAGAACAAAGCCCCAAAGCCCCATTGGCTTCCCATGAGCGCAGAGACGGCAGCGGCTACGACTTCTGTATAGATCGCAGCACCGGGTTTACGAATAATGAGAGCACCAAGGACAGCTGCAAAAAGCCAGCCTCCTCCAAGAAGTGCTGAGAGGCCTGGGGTAAATGCCAGACCAGCGGAGAGCGGGCCGTAGGCCAACCCCCAGGCCCAGAAAATGACTCCTGAAGCGACTCCAATAACGCTGGCGACGACGATATCAACCGTGCGCCATCTGTATGACTTAGTTGTTGCGTGCACTGTGTGTGCCCTTTCTTGTGAGGGCACGGGATGAATGTTGAGAATGCCTCCCTGCGCTGGCATGATCCAGATCAGGTTCGACGGTCGAAAGTTACCTAAACTTTCCTCTCAGCCCGGTGTACCGGACTCCCGTGTCGGTTCTATGTTACGCATAAGCGAGGCTGGACGCACGGAATCTTTCCCAAATTTCTTCGTCACTTCATCGACGGCAATCTCAGCGTCTTTCCAGGGGTCTACTTCTTCTTCCCAGAGCGAGAGAGGTTGGGTTCCTGCTTGCACAAAGGAGGTTGCCCTGACTCCAATAAGCCTGACGGCTCTGCTTCCTATCTGGAGCTCGTCGAGTAATTCACACACAATCTTGTGAATTTCTCTGCCGACACTGGTGGGCTCCGGCAATGTCCTGCTTCGTGTCACCGAATCAAAATCTGAGAATGTCACTTTAAGGCCGATCGTTCTGGCCTCGATAAAGTCAGCACGAAGTTGGGCGCCCACCGTATCTGCTTGAGACAGCAAAGTCGCAGAAAGTTTTTCGACATCTGTGACATCTGCGCCAAAGGTGTGCTCCTTACCAATGCTTTTATCCACCCGTTCGGTACTCACTGGCCTTGGATCTTTTGCCCAGGAAAGATTATGCAGGTGCTGCCCCGCGGAGGCACCTAGAGCTGAAACGAGGCTTTCAACGGGTGTGTGGGCAACATCCGCGACAGTGTGAATACCTCGTTTACGAAGCACCTCAGCTGTCTTCTTCCCCACACCCCACAACGCATCGACAGGAAGGGGATGTAAAAAATCAAGAGTATGGTTATCTTCGATAATCAGTAAACCGTCGGGTTTGGACTGGGTTGAGGCGAGTTTGGCGACAAACTTTGTTGAGGCAAGCCCCACCGAACACGGCAAACCTGTTTCTTCGCGAACACGATCTTTGATTTTCTGTGCGATCGTTTCCGGCGAGCCAAAGAGCTTTGTTGCCCCTGAAACATCTAAGAAAGCTTCATCGATGGAAAGCTGTTCAACGATCGGCGTGAATTCATGAAAAACAGCCATGACTTTCCGAGAATATTCCCGGTAGGTGGGCATATGAGGTTCAAGAACAATGACGCTTGGGGCTAATTGTTTGGCCATAGCCAGCGGCATAGCCGAACGAATACCTAATGCCCT
>JBIIGO010000022.1:0-12572 GCA_044236405.1 Aurantimicrobium sp. | reverse complement strand
TGATGTGGATTACTGCAGGTATTAGTGCAGCGATCGCGTTTGGTGTTTTTGGAGTTCTCAGCACTGCAGGAATTTCCGAAGGCTTCAATATCGTCGCTGCGGTCTTTGTCTCCGCGCTCTTGTTTGTGCTGCTCTCCTTTGTGTTATCCCGCGTTGTCGAGGGACGACGCAAAGCAAACGACCGCTTAGCAACAGGACTCGTCACCACAGCCTTTGTTGTGGCCATGTTGCCACTGGTATCTCTGATCTCCACGGCCATCATCAACGGTCTCCCTCGCTTTGATGCAGAGTTCTTTAATTCCTCGATGCGTAACGTTGTGGGTGAAGGTGGCGGTGGTCTGCACGCCATTATCGGAACCCTCGAGATTACCTTGGCCGCCACCATCATTTCGGTGCCCATCGGAATTATGACGGCAATCTACCTTGTCGAATATGGCAAAGGTCGTTTAGCCCGCTCGATCACGTTCTTCGTGGATGTGATGACCGGTGTGCCTTCGATCGTTGCCGGTTTGTTTGCGTTCGCTTTGTTCTCACTGTTCTTTGGCCCAGGTATTCGTTTTGGAATTGGTGGAGCTGTTGCGTTGTCAGTGCTGATGATTCCTGTCGTGGTGCGCTCTACCGAGGAAATGCTCAAGCTCGTTCCTAATGAGCTGCGTGAGGCGTCCTATGCGCTGGGTGTTCCCAAGTGGGCCACTATCGTCAAGGTTGTTATTCCTACCTCGATTGCCGGAATTATTACTGGTGTGATGCTTTCCATTTCCCGCATCATCGGTGAAACGGCGCCACTGTTGATTATTGCTGGAATGACCACCAGCATGAACTACAACCTGTTCTCTGATCGCATGGCAACCTTGCCGGTTTTTGTTTATTACCAATACGCCAACCAAGGTTCCGATGGCCAGTCTTATGTGGACCGGGCATGGACCGGTGCATTGGTCTTGATTCTGATCGTGATGGTTTTGAACCTGATCGCTCGACTTGTCTCTAAATTGTTATCGCCCAAGGGCCTTCGTTAACCCCAGCCAAAGGAAAATCGTGTCCAAACGTATTGAAGTAAAAGATCTCAGCGTCTACTACGGCAAGTTCAAAGCCGTAGAAGACGTCTCCTTGACGATTGAGCCCCGCACGGTCACCGCGTTCATTGGCCCCTCTGGGTGTGGGAAGTCCACATTCATCCGCACACTCAACCGGATGCACGAGGTTATTCCGGGTGCATGGGTTGAAGGCGAAGTCAAAATTGATGGTAAGAATCTCTATGCCCCGGACGTTGACCCCGTGTTGGTCCGCCGTCAGGTGGGCATGGTCTTCCAGCGCCCCAACCCGTTCCCCACTATGTCCATCAAGGACAACGTGTTAGCCGGGGTGAAACTCAACAACCACAAAATCTCAAAGAGCGATGCTCAAGACCTCGTTGAAAAATCTCTCAAGGGTGCAAACCTGTGGAAAGAGGTTAAGGACCGCCTGGATCTTCCCGGGTCAGGTCTCTCTGGTGGTCAGCAGCAACGTTTGTGTATTGCACGAACCATTGCGGTGGAACCCGAAGTGATCTTGATGGATGAGCCTTGTTCAGCATTGGACCCCATCTCAACCTTGGCTATCGAAGACCTCATCGAGGAACTCAAGAGCCGCTTCACGATCGTCATTGTGACTCACAACATGCAACAGGCATCACGTGTGTCTGACAAGACAGCGTTTTTCAATATTGCCGGAACAGGTGAACCTGGAAAGCTCATCGAATTCGATGACACGACAACAATCTTCGAAAACCCCCACGAGAAGTCGACCGAAGATTACATCTCCGGTCGATTCGGGTAAGTCTTAACCTAGTTCGCTAAGTACCTGGTCAATAATGGCCAGGCCTTCACGAGCTTCCTCCTGGGTGACAACACAAGGAGGAACCACGTGCAGGCGGTTATCGACGATAAAGGGCAGATAGTGCTTTGCCATCAGGGCTGCTTTAAGCTTTCCCATCCATTCAGCAGGCACAGGCTCTTTAGTCGTGCGATCTGAGACAAACTCCACAGCCCAGAACACACCCAGACCTCGAACATCGCCAATGACCTGGTGCTTGTCCTTGAGGGCGTTGAGTCCAGGGCCGAGAACCTTTTCACCAATCATCTTGGCGTTCTCGACAACACCTTCTTCTTCCATGGCGGTGAGTGCCGCCACGATAGAGGCTGATGCCAGAGGGTGGCCAGAGTAGGTGAGTCCGCCGGGGAAGACTTTCTCATCGAATGTCTTGGCGATGTCATCAGAGATGATCACACCACCTACGGGGATGTAACCGGAATTCACACCCTTAGCGAACGTGACCAAATCAGGGGTGACATCAAAAGCGTCAAAGGCAAACCAGTTTCCGGTTCGACCAAAGCCAGCCATGACCTCATCCAGAATCAACAAGATGCCGTACTTGTCAGCAAGAGCACGAATACCAGCAAGGAAGCCAGGTGGTGGCACCAAGATACCTGCGGTGCCCGGAACAGATTCAATCAAGAAGGCGGCAATTGATGCAGGGCCTTCTGATTGAATGACGCGCTCGATGTGGTGCAGGGCGCGCTGTGATTCTTCTTCGGGGGTGGTTGCCCAATATTCAGAGCGGTAGAGGTAAGGGCCAAAGGTGTGGACGTGGCCACGGGAGTATTCGTTAGGAATACGGCGCCAGTCACCTGTTGCCACAATCGCTCCACCGGTGTTGCCGTGGTAAGAGCGGTAGAAAGACACGATCTTGTCGCGGCCAGTGTGAATACGCGCCATACGGATCGCATTCTCAATCGCATCTGCACCGCCATTGGTGAAGAAAACCTTGCTGAAGTTTTTTGGAGCGTGGGAAAGAATTTTCTGTGCAGCAAGAGCACGCATGTTATTAGCGTGTGCTGGTGCAACCGTGGTCAACACATCAGCCTGAGCCTTAATGGCCTCAACAACTTTGGGGTGTTGGTGCCCGATGTTGACGTTGACCAACATGCTGGAGAAATCGAGGTATTCATTACCTTCGTAATCCCAGACTTTAGAGCCTTTTCCTCCCGCAATAACAAAGGGATTAAGGGTTGCCTGTGCAGACCAGGAATGGAATACGTGGGAGGTATCTTCAGTTCGGACTGAAGCATTATCGGTGGGGGTAAGCAGCTCGGGGTTCATCTGTATCATCTCCAATTAAGGTGAGCTGCTCTAAGCATAAAGGTCTTTGAGATTGTGGCAAGGAGACTCTAGTGATACCAAAGTGGTATCATATATTCATGGCGATGACATTGAGATTAACTGCGGAACAAGAGGCACAACTAACGGCTTTGGCCCAGCAGACAAATATGAGTAAACAACAGGCTGCAGTGATGGCAATAGAGGAAGCCGCACAGCGTCGAGCTTATGATGCAAAGCTCGATTCAGCGATTGACAGCGTCCTCACTCGTTATGCCGACGCTCTAGAGCGTTTAGGTAAATGACAGAGGTTACATATCTCACAACAGAGGCTTTGCTCAAGATTGCCGATAGCTTAGGTGTGCTTGATGTGAGGGATTATGGGCTTTTAGACTCCGCTGCAATGCGCCCACAATCAGTTATCTTTGGGAAAGAGTCCTACCCCACACTGGCGCAAAAAGCTGCAGCGTTGATGGAGTCGATCGTGGGAAACCACCCACTTGTTGACGGTAACAAACGTTTGGGCTGGGCTGCTGTCGGTATTTTTTATGCGATGAACGATCTCTCCATCACCATTTCAAACGACGAAGCTTATGAATTCACCATTGCCGTAGCTGCAGGAAAACTTCACTTTCCTGAGATTGCTGCCCAGTTAGAGAAATGGGTTTAGGCGTCTAAGAGCTCGCGTATGGCTTCTTCGAAGACCTCGTGGTGCTTCTGAACATCTTCGACAGTTGTAGTGGGACACATCAGTGCCATGTTGTGGAACGGTGTCAACATGATTCCGCGGTTCGCCAAGTAAAGGTGCAAGAAATCTTCGAGATCCCCATCTGCTGCTTCGTGAGCCTCAGTACCGTTGCGAGGGTAGGGCTTGGCAAAGCGGTATTCCGCCCGTGCACCTAGCTGGTTGATGGACCAGGGCAGATCATATTTGTCAAAGAGTTCTTGGACACCGTCATTGAAGACGGTGGCGGTGGCAATCATGTTCTCAAATGCTTCTTCAGTGAGAACGTGCTCAAGTGTTGCGCGCATGGCCGCCACAGACAGAGGGTTACCTGCCAAGGTTCCACCTACGCCACCCATGTCAATCAAGTCAAGGTCATCACGGGAGAGAGCCTTTTCGGCAAACTCGGCACTCAGGCCATAGGCACCGGTAGGAATACCGCCACCAATGGATTTACCAATAATCACAATGTCGGGCTCGAGGTTGTCTCGACGTGTCATTCCGCCATACCCAGCGGAGAAGGTGTGGGTCTCATCAATGATCAGGAGGGTTCCATACTTGCGGGTCAGCTCGCGAACACCTTCGAGGTAGCCAGGTTCAGGGAGCACGATACCGATGTTGGTCAGTGCTGGTTCAATCAAGACGGCAGCGACGTCTTCATTAGCGAGTTCTCGCTCGAGCATCTCTAAATCATTGAACTCGGCAACGCGGCTGGTTTCGGTAACGTCGACGGGTGAACCAACATTACCGGGACGGCTCATGCCGTGACCGTCAGGACCGACCACAATCAAAGACTCATCAACAGAGCCGTGGTAGCAGTAGGAATGAAACAAGATCTTGGGACGACCGGTGAGCGCTCGAACCAAGCGAATAGCCCAACGGTTGGCATCGGTGGCGGTCAGCGAGAAACTCCACTTGTCCATCCCGAAACGACGGGTGAGTTCGGCACCAACCCATTCAGCATCTTCGGTGGGAAGCATGGTGGTCAGACCACCTTGATCTTTGACACGCTTTTCAATAGCGGCAACAACTTCAGGGGCAGAGTGACCAGCCATAGAACCGGTGTCACCTAAGGCAAAGTCGATGTATTCATTACCGTCGATATCCCACACACGGTTGCCCTGTGCTTTGTCGAGATAAATAGGAAAGCCACCGGCTTTCTTATTCATCCAGGTCATGGGAACTTTGCCAAAGAGGTGCTGGGCTTTTTCGTAAGCTGCTTTGGATTTCGGGTGGTTGCGCTCAAACTCTGCGCGCTCGCGATCGAAGAGGGTTTCGAGACGATTTCTGTCAATCATATTCATTCCTTAACACTGCGAAATTCGTGGTGTTTTAATGGGTTAACTATCGAAATTGATAGGTCAACACCGATTTCGCTGAGGATTTACTCCTGATTTCGACTCTATTAGGTTCACGGCTTCTTTGCCACCACATCCGTGAGCCAGAATAGGACTGTGAGTTTAACTAAACCTGTATGGCAAGAAGACGTGCTCGGTCAGGGTTTTCAGTGCACCACCATTGAGTTAGCCCCCGATGCAGAGGGCGAATCTGTCGCCACTCTTGTTCGAGCACCAGCTCCCATTACTCCCTCTTTCTTTAGGAAAATGAGAAAGACGTCGCGTCTGGCAGAGAATACCGATGTGCTCTACATCCACGGGTGGTCAGACTATTTCTTTCAGGTCAATCTTGCACAGTATTGGCAAGATAGTGGCGCACAGTTTTACGCGCTTGACTTACGCCGTTATGGCCGCAGTATCCGACCCGGTCAACTCGAAGGATTTATCGACGACCTTACCCACTACGACGAAGAGATTGAAGCGTCTCTGGAGCTCATGGGGCATGGCACGGCCAAATCTGGACATGACTGGGCTGTTCAAGAAGGGCGCAAGTTGATTGTGATGGGCCACTCCACGGGCGGATTGATTATGAGTTTGTGGGCTAACCGAAACCCAGGACGCGCCAATGCAGTTGTATTGAATAGCCCGTGGTTGGAGTATCAACTCACTGCTGCAGCCCGGGCACTCGTAACTCCGGTCATCAGAGCCGGGAAAAAGCTCAACCCACTAGCTCAAATGCCGAGTATCGACTTAGGTTTTTACTCCCGCACGATTGACATTCATAAAGATGGCGAGTGGTCCTTTAATGAAGACTGGCGCCCTGAGCACGGTTTTGCTGTCCGACCCGCATGGCTGAGTGCCATCTTGGCTGGACATGCTCACGTTGCTGCGGGTCTTGATATTGATGCTCCAGTGTTCACGTGGCTGTCCACGAGAAGCTTGCTCGTGCCAAAGTGGAATCCGGATATGAATAAAGCCGATGTCGCAATCGATGTCAACATCGTGGCTGATCGGGTCCACAAATTAGGCAAATCCATCACGTTAGTTCGTGTTCATGACGCCATGCATGATGTGATTTTGTCCGCAAAACCTGTTCGTACACACGCGTTTGCTGAACTAACGAGATGGTTGAAGGCCTACTTATGAGTGCATTTACCGACGAGACATTGTTAGTGAAAACATCGGGGGGAATCGTCCGTGGCTCCATTGATGGAGACACCCACCGCTGGTTAGGTATTCCGTATGCGGCTCCTCCTATTGGCCCGTTACGCTTTCAACCCTCGCAGCCTGTCCAACCGTGGAAAGGAATTAAGGATGCAGTGGAGTTTGGAGATATTGCTCCGCAAGAACCCACCAAACTCATCCCCATTCCCCCCGGGGTTGAGATCAACGAAGATTGTTTGAACCTGAATATTTGGGCACCCAAACCTCAGCAAGGGGACAAGCCCAAACCCGTGATGGTCTGGATTCACGGCGGGGCCTATTTCATCGGGTTCTCATCTCAGAAAATGTATAACGGGCGACCTTTTGCCGAAAACGGGGACGTCGTGATTGTCACCGTGAACTATCGTTTAGGTGCGCTGGGATGGCTGGACTTTAGTTCTCTCGATGACTCGTTCTCCAGCAATATGGGCATGACTGACGTCATCCAAGCGTTGAGATGGGTCAAAGAAAACATCGCCGGCTTTGGCGGCGACCCCACCAATGTCACCTTGTTTGGAGAATCTGCTGGGGCTGGATGTGTCACGACATTGATGACGATGCCGGCAGCAGAAGGCCTCTTTCACAAAGCCATTGCCGAAAGCTCACCGGCAACAAGTGTCTACAAACCCCAGCGCGCAGCTCTTGTCGCACAGGCTTATCTTGATTTGGTTGGAGTAGAGAAGAAAGATGCCGTGGAGTATCTCCACACCACTGACGCCAAAACGTTGGCGTCATACACCACCAAACTTCTTGATCACGTGGCTTTGACGTGGCCAGGTACTGTTGCGTTTGCCCCGGTGGTTGATGGCACATTCATCCCTCATTATCCTGTGGCCAGCTTCCGCAAAGGCCGCCAACACAAAGTTCCTTTGCTCATTGGGACGAACAAAGATGAAGCAGCTCTTTTCAAAATGATGAAATCACCGCTGATGCCCATTAGCGAATCCAGCGTTCAAGAAATGTTCGATCTCGTTCTCAAAGATAGTCCTGATGCGGAGGTTACCGAAGAGAGCATTCTGAAGGCGTATCCGGATTACCCCAAACAAAAAGGTGCCATGGAAATATCCCGCGATGCGGGATTCCGTATGCCATCTATTTGGCTTGCTGAAGCACACAGTAAAGTCACCCCAACCTGGATGTATCGCTTTGACCAAGCACCTCCGCTGATGAAGCTTCTCGGTATAGGAGCCAGCCACAGTACAGAACTTCCCTATGTTTTTGGCACATTGCCTGTGAAGATGAACAAACGTGCGCTGCAATTTCGGCTGGGAGGGCTCAAAGAAGCCCATGCAATTTCAGAGCGTGTGCAGCGACGATGGGTGAACTTTGCACATCATTCAGACCCCAACATCACTCTTCTAGATGGCACCATATCCTGGCCAGGCTATGACGAGGATGCCAGAGCAACTCTCTTGATTGACGGCAAGGATTCCATTGCCTACGACCCAGACGGAAACATTCGCCAAGCATGGGGCGAAGAAGTTATTGGCTATAAATAACTAGCGGAAATTCACAAACTGCAAGGCAACCGGCAGATCTGCATTTTTCAGCAGTGCCATCGTTGCCTGAAGGTCATCACGGCTTTTAGACGAGACGCGAACCTCATCACCTTGAATCTGTGACTTGACCGACTTAGGTCCTTCATCACGAATAATCTTGGTGACCTTCTTCGCGTTTTCCTGATCGATGCCTTCTTTCATTTTGGCTTCGATACGAAATTCTTTTCCACTGGCGAACGGTTCTCCCGCATCCAAGCTACGCAATGAAATGCCACGCTTGATGAGCTTTTGCTCGAAGACCTCGAGAACGGCTTTCACGCGTTCTTCAGAGTTGGCTTTCATGAGAACCTTTTCGCCGCTCCACTCAATAGAGGCACCAATGTTCTTGAAGTCGTAACGCTGCTCGACCTCTTTTGCTGCTTGGTTGAGGGCGTTATCGGCCTCCATTTTGTCGACTTTACTTACGATGTCAAAAGATGAATCTGCCATGTGTTCCATGTTACCGGCTCGGCCTTGAGGCTAATTGTCAGCTATCACCGGAACAATAGAAGCATGCCCTCCAAAAAAGTTCGACGTAATCGCGCGCTGCTCGGCGTAGCGATTATTGGCGGCCTTTCCATCTGGGGATTCGTCTCGTGTTCCAACACCGCTGCGCAAACTGATGTGGGGGGTCCTTTTGCCCCAGCGCTGGATCCACCCCCACACGCAGAGGGCCTCACCACAGAGCAATTAGCCACCACCTCTGTCTCGCTTCTTCCTGACCCGCAATGGGTTATAGAAACAGCAGAGAAAACCGGAATCCCGGAGCGAGCACTCTTGGCCTATGCCGGAGTCGCTATTGGGTTGTCTGTGGTCAAGCCTGAATGCAAACTTTCTTGGAACACCCTTGCGGGTGTGGGCTGGGTGGAATCCCACCACGGCTCAATTTTTGGGGGAAAAATCCTTCCTGACGGCACCATGAGTGAACCTATTTATGGCATCCCGTTAGATGGCACTAACAACACCCAAAAACTTCCCGACTTTGACGACGGTAATTTTGATGGCACTGCCGAATTTGACCGTGCCGTCGGCCCCATGCAAATTATTCCTCCAACGTGGGCTGCATGGAATTCTGACGGCAACAGTGACGGTTTTGCAGATGGTCAAAACATTGACGATGCTGCACTAGCTGCGGGCCGCTACTTGTGCTTTTCTGGAGGCGACATGTCCACGGTCAAAGGCTGGCAAGACGGCATCTTTGGTTACAACCAAGTGCAGAAATATATGGTGGATGTTGCCAATAAAGCCAACGAATACGCTCGCGCTGCCAAGCTGGGCTAGCTCTTATTGGTTAGGGCTATCCCCAAATTCTCTGCGCATTAAGTACTGAACGTCCCGGTCTAGATAGTCAATCCTTTTGTGGACATTCTCAAACCCAAAATCCATCTTCGATGCTAACTCATAACGCATGGATTTCATCTCGCCTTTGAGCGAGGAAAAGCCGAATGTGAGAACTCCAAATATCGCCGCACTAAACACTCCGATAAGAGTCCATACTTGCGGTTCTGTCAATGTCGTCACCTTTCTATTGTGAGCGGTTTCACCCACCATGACAAGTAGTTGATCAACCCTCGTTAGGTCCACGTGAGTTTGTGGACACGATCACAACAAAACTAGCTGTGGAAGGCAATCACAATTTCTGTTCCCGGGCTCTTCGTACTATCGTTGATTCGTTGCCCTCGGGTAGCAATGGCGAGTTACCCAAGCGGCCAAAGGGATCTGACTGTAAATCAGCCGGCGTAGCCTTCGGGGGTTCGAATCCCTCACTCGCCACAAAATCAGAGACCCTTGAGTAATCAAGGGTCTCTGATGTTTTGCGGTGAGGCTTAATCTTCAGCAAAAAGCCCACCGCGAAAATACCAAGAGCGATGCGCCAAGTTCGCTGTGTTAGCGTTGAGAGCGTGATCAACGCGCGGATGAAACTGGGTATTTCTCGCTCTACCGAGGCACCCTAAGCTCATGTCAGACAACATCGCACTTGCCTTTGGTGTGACCACTGCAGCTGGTCTAGCCACCGGTATTGGTGCAGCAATGGGACTGTTTGCGAAGACAACAAATCACCGTTTTCTCGCCCTTGCTCTAGGGTTCTCTGCTGGCGTCATGCTGTTCATCTCGTTTGTTGAAATTCTTCCAAAGAGCATTGCCATGTTTAGTAACGATCGTGGCGAGGTAGAAGCATTTACATGGGGAACTCTTGCCTTCATTGGAGGCTTGGTCTTTATGTCTATTTTTTATTGAGTTCTCCCTCGCTGGGATTTCCCGGCGTCCGACAAGGCAATAGATCAGTCAGTTCACACATTTCAGCCCTCCACTCATAATGACCGTATTCTTTTGCGTTCGGGAATTCTGGTTGCGCTCGCAGTATCACTTCACAATTTTCCAGAAGGTATTGCAACATTCTTCCTGACTCTCGAAGAGCCAGATCTTGGTATCTCAGCTGCTGTTGCTATTGCCATCCACAACATTCCAGAGGGAATTGCAGTGGCCGTTCCGCTTTATTATGCCCTTGGGAAACGCTCACTAGCGTTTCTGGGCGGGCTTGCCAGCGGACTTGCCGAACCGCTGGGTGCCCTGTTGGGTTTCTTGCTCCTGCGCCCATTTATTTCGGACAGTTTGTTGGGCGGATTGTTTGCTGTGGTCGCCGGGATCATGGTTTACATTTCAATTGATAGCCTGCTTCCTGCAGCTCGGCAATATGATCGCGGTCAATTAACCATCTATGGTGTCATCGGGGGCATGGCAGTTATGGCAGCGTCTCTCATCCTTTTTTCCCTCTGATAGAGCTAACCGCGTCGGGTTAAATCGATCCCACACGTGATGTGGTTTGGGGATTTTTCATCAGGCCATTGATCACGGTTGTGCAACGATTCAAAATATGAAATCAATCTTCCGCAATAACTGTGATTCGGCTGATTTCTTTGTCCGTGAAGACGTCAAATTCGTCGGTGCTACGAGTTGAAAACTCGGTAACAATTGCTCCTTCAGGACCTGCCTGGAACCAGTGCCGAGTGTCTGGAAAAATCGTTTTTTGTTCCCCGGGACGAAGAATGGTTTCATTCCAAACGGTGTAGCAATCTAGCTCAGATCGTGATGGGTTTGCATGCGGGTTCGAGGTAGGGGGCCCTTCGGTATACAAATAGACAAGACCTTCTCGGCATCGAAATGTCTCTTCTTTACCGGCCTCTCCGTTAACAGAGATGTGCTTGTGCTCGGGGCATGTTTGCCCCGGAAACAAAACAATCTCCTTTGCGCAAACTCTTTCCGTGTTGATGTAGACAAGAAGCTGTATTCCTGTTTTCTCGAGCTCGGAAAGACCAAAGTCCGAGACCTCAATTCTTTCTGCTTCCTCCGGAGTGATGTGGATTCCAGCCTTTGTTAAGATCTCAATAGTCTTTTTTTGGGCAGTAGCAATTTCTTCAATACTGAGCATGTTTACTCTCCTTCACGCGCACCCGTGTTTTCACTAAAACTAGTGCAAATAAATATTCAATTGCCAAAAAGATTTCTTACTCTTGCGAAGAAAACACCTTTTCAAGAAAAACCTGAGTAAACACCATGTGATGTTTATACGAAGATTTTATTTGTCTCCGCTGTTTGCAAGCTTGAGAACAGAACGTGCCGTTGACATGGAGGTGATGAGAGTAGTGACAACGCCAGACCTTAGGACTCCAAGAACTGCTTCTGCTTTTGAGGTTTCCGGCGCCACGGCAATGACATTAGGAATGCTGCGAAGATCACGCGCACCGACCAGCCCCACTACCCGCTCTTCAATCCACGGGGCGATGGTGTCGCCTTGGACGTTAACGAAGCTTCCCAAGATGTCTCCAACAGCGCCTTCTTGGCGCATTCTCAACATATCCTTCTCGGTAATTAATCCCAGCTTTACAACGAGAGACTCTTTGTTGGCATCACCGATACTCACAAGAGCGATGTGAGCTGATTTTGCAAGCTCTAGAGTGTTCCTAACATCTTTGTTCATAAGAAAAGTGTCACGAAGGGACTCATTGTCCGCATAGGCAGGTGCAAAGATCCCACGGGCAGTTCCTCCAAAGGCTTGTGCTAATCGCTCAGCTACGTCATTGGAATTGAGCCCACTTCCTATGGAGGCAGCCCCACCCATGGCGCTGATGAAGGTCGCTTCACGAACCCTTTTCCCGAGAGAGGCCCGTGCCACAGCTCGCGCATTTCTTCCCATCCCAACGGCGACAATCGAGCCATCTACGAGCATTCCATCTAAAATTCGTGCGGCTTCTTTTCCTGCCGCTTCTCGCAATCGTGACTCATCTTCATCATCTGCAACAACCACGGTTCTGATGAGTCCAAACCGTTCAGACATTTCCGTTTCAATAGGTGCGGACAATGACGTAGGAAGATTAACGGTTATCTCTACAATTCCAGTTTCTTTTGCTTGGGAAAGGAGGCGCCCAACCTTTGGTCGTGAAAGTCCCAACCTTTTCGCAATCTCAGCTTGCGTTAGATCTTCCAAGAAATACATAGATGCTACTTGGGTCAGCAATTCATCCTGCCCTGGTTTTTCAGGTGGGGTGACTTGAGAAGTCATAAGACGGCTCGCTCCTCGTGCGGTATTGCTCGACCTAGAAGTAACCAAGAATTGGCAACGTAAGTCAACCTCCA
>JBIIGO010000103.1:0-3344 GCA_044236405.1 Aurantimicrobium sp. | reverse complement strand
ACCTTGAACGATGGATTCTCCGCCGTCATCACCTACCGCGGTCGCAGCCAAGATAGCGGCAATCGCGGTGTCGTATGCCTCGACACCGTAGCCGACATCAGCCAACGTGGGATCAGAGGCTTTCAGGCGTGCGGTAAATTCTTCATCCGGCTGAGCCATTTCGATGGTGACATCTTTCGGCGCATTCTTTTGAGCAGAGATGCTCATAATGGCAACATTGCTACCGTTCTTCTCCACGAGCTCCATCAGTTGCTTGGCAACAGAGGGAGAAGCTGGAGCGATGATCACATCGACACCGCGGGAGAGAAGATCATTAAAGCTTGCTTCGGTGGCAGCGGGGTCTTCATCACCAGCGTTACGGTGGAGGACCTCGACAGGGACGCCGGCATATCCGCCTGCTTCATTAACTTCGCGGGCAGCTAACTCAATACCGGCAACTTGAGAACTGGAATACAACGCCATGGGGCCGGTGATCGGAGTCATGTCACCAATACGTAAGACGCCATCACCGGTAGGGGCAACAGGTGTCGGTGTTGCGGTGGGTTCGACCACTGCGCCACCGGCGCAACCGGTGAGGCCCAGAGCCAATGCTCCCACTGCTGCCATTACAAGAATGCTTTTCTTACCCACGGGTGTCCCTTACGTAAAGACGAAAACTTTTCGTTTCAACAGTACCCATGCCGAGGAAAGATTCGTTGAGGGCACGCGCTTACTTAATCTCGTAAGAATTAGCTGCGCGGGCAAGCCTGCGGGCATTTCCATGCCGCAACATGTCCACGGTCAAGATCACTAGCGCAATCCAGATAATGATGAAACCAATCCACCGAGACTGCGGCATGGGTTCATTGAAGAGAAAGACTCCCATCAGAAAGGAGGTAATCGGAGTGGAATATTGGATCAGACCAATGGCGGTGAGGGGCAGACGTCTGGCGCCGGCGCTAAACAAGAGGAGCGGTATGGCTGTGATGATGCCCGCGCTGGCAAGCAAAATGGTGTGGTCAATGCCGTAGCCAAAGAACGTCAGCCCAACCAGGTTAGAGACAATGATCAACTGAATAATGGCGACCGGTGTCATCCACATGGTTTCAATCGTGAGACCACTAATCGCATCCACGCTTTTACCTATGCGCTTTTTAATCAAGCCATAGAGGCCAAAAGAGGTGGCCAAGATCAAGGCAATCCAGGGAATCGTGCCGTAACTGAAGGTCAGGACAACAACGGCAATGACACTCACGCCTACAGCAACCCACTGCAGTTTGCGCAAGCGCTCTTTCAACACCGTCACGCCCAAGATCACCGTCAAGATGGGGTTAATGAAATAACCCAGGGAGGATTCAACAATTTGGTTGTTCAGTACGGCAATGATGAACACCTGCCAGTTGATGTAAATCAGAATGGCAGCTAACCCGAGGGTCAACATAATGCGACGCTGCTTGAGCAAAGCTAGGAATGGTTTGAGGTTACGCATCACCACAATGAGCAGTAAACAGAACACTAATGAGAAAAGAATCCGATAGCCCACAACTTCAAACGGGCCAGCAGGCTCTAAGGCGCTGAAGTAAATGGGGAAGAGGCCCCACAGGCCATAGGCACCGAAGGCAAAGAAAAGCCCCGACCGTGACAGCTTCTCAGATGGGTCATGGGTCGGGGGATTCACTCTCTTGAGGATACTCCTGTGTTAACAAAATTGAGCCCTAGTTTCCCAGGGCTCAATTAAAGTTATTTCTGCGTATTAGCCAACGATGGCGAGAACGTCACGGGCTCCAAGGATGAGGTATTCCTCACCGCCGTACTTCACCTCGGTTCCACCGTACTTTGAGTAGATGACACGGTCCCCTACTTTGATGTCAAGAGGAATGCGCTTTTCTCCATCGCGGGTACCAGGACCAACAGCGATGACTTCACCCTCTTGAGGCTTTTCTTTTGCAGAGTCAGGAATAACAAGACCTGAAGCAGTTGTCTCTTCAGCATCTACCTGCTTGATAATGATGCGATCTTCGAGCGGCTTGAGTGCGACCGACACGGTTGACCTCTTTCTTAAACTAAAGACGATGAATTAGCACCCGAGTACTCTGAGTGCTAATTCGAGTTTACGCGCTAACTAGCACTCACGCAATGCGAGTGCCAACTTTTTCCTTGATAGGTTTGCTCTCATGCGAGATGTTGAACTCAGAGAGTTACTCACCCCTGAAGCCATTTCCTTGCTCAATTCTGTGCCGGAATATTCCTCGCAAAACGATGTCATAGCTATGGTCTCTGGACTCCGTAAAGCCGGGCATTCCCCGTCTTTAGTGGCTTCTGTGATGACCCAGGCCAAGCTACGCCAAAAAGCTCAATCCAAGTTTGGAGAGTTTGCCTCGCGAATGCTCTTTACCGAAGCAGGGCTGGAACAAGCTAGTCGGCTTAGTGTGGCAGCCCATCACGCGAACAGGTATGTTCGCGCTGGGCTAAGTTCTGTGGCGGACTTAGGGTGTGGAGTCGGAGCAGATTCTCTTGCGTTCGCTGCCGCAGGTTTATCGGTTACTGCCGTGGACGCTGATGAGATCACGGCTGCCTTAGCCACCTACAACCTTGCACCGTTCCCCGAAGCACGTGTGCTCCATGCCACGGCAGAAGATGTTGACCTCTCTGTTGTGGACGCTGTCTTTCTCGATCCTGCCCGCAGGACCAGCGGACATTCCAACACCCAGCGCCTGACCCGCTCTGAGGATTACTCTCCGTCCTTGGATTTTGCCTTCTCTCTGGCTGACACCCATCCCACCGGCATTAAGCTGGGGCCCGGCTTTGACCGGGACCGCCTTCCTGAAGGGTGGGAAGCTCAATGGGTGTCCGTCAACGGCGATGTGGTCGAACTGGGGTTGTGGAGTCCCGGGCTTTCTCGCCCCGGCGTTGGACGTGCGGCACTGGTAATCACCGCAACAGGAACCCACGAAATGATGTCCGCCTCAGACAGTGAGGATGCAGAAGTTGGGGATATCGCTAGATACATCTTTGAAACAGACGGTGCGGTGATTCGTGCCAGGCTTATTGGTGATCTCGCCAGAGAGATGGGTGCCCATATGCTCGATCCCCAGATTGCTTATATGAGCTCGAATGTTTTCGTAGAGACTCCCTTTGCTCACGGCTTTGAAATCACAGAGCGGTTGCCCCTGGATGTGAAGAAGATTCGTGCATGGGCAACAACAAACAACATCGGCGCCTTAGAAATCAAAAAGCGCGGGGTAGATATTGACCCGGCTGAGTTTCGAAAGAAGCTTTCCCTCTCAGGGAAAGATTCGGCAACGCTGATACTTACCCGCATTGGGGATGAGCGCATGGCCCTGGTAGCCCAGCGAGTTTAGAAA
>JBIIGO010000021.1:0-12756 GCA_044236405.1 Aurantimicrobium sp. | reverse complement strand
GTTGTCCAAATCTCCATCACACACAGGAATTTTGGATCGAACAGACTGGGAAATCAGGTCAAAGCTTTCCTTGTCAGGATCATTGATATCCACAAAAACAATCTCGGTGCGAGGGACCATGAGCGAGCCCAACGGGCGATCATCAAGCCGGAACACATTTTTGACCAATTCTCGTTCCTGGTCTTCGATCAACCCAGCTACTAGCCCTTCTTCCAAGATGGCATCAATTTCATCTTCGGTGACGGTGGTTTCGTGGTGGCGGCCAATACCAAAAAGGCGTAGCACCGTGTTGGTAGTGACACTGAGGATCACCACAAAAGGTTGACTTATTTTCGAGAGAAAGAGCATGGGGGCGGCAACGAAACTGGCAATAACCTCAGGTTTTGTTTGCCCGATACGTTTAGGAACCAATTCACCAATCGTGATGGCGATGTAGGTAATCACTACGACAACAAAAATGGTCGCACCGATATCGGCTACCTGTTCTTGAACACCGAGTGTTTGTAGCCATAGAGACAGCGGACCAGCAAAAATCGCTTCACCGACGATACCGCTGAGTAAGCCAATAGAGGTGATTCCAATTTGGATCGTGGAGAGGAACTCTGTGGGGTCTTCGCTGATACGAAGTGCCATCTGGGCCGACTTTTTGCCCTGTGCAGCCATGGCACTGAGCTTGGAGCGCTTGGAGGTCAGGAGAGCAACCTCAGACATGGCCAGCAAGCCATTAATGACGATCAATATAAAGAGCAGAAAGATTTCCACGAAGTTGTTTGAGTCACCCCAGTTGTGTGTGAATATTCACACCATCTTGCCAAAAAACAGCTGGTGACTACCTCTCATTCCGCGTATTCACAGAAAACATTCAGGAATACGGAAATGTTTTTCAGGTGTTGGTCTTTTTTGGCGCAGCTGGTTTGTTTTCTTTTTTAGTGGCGAAAGCAAACAACGCCAACCCGGCAACGAGCGCACCAGCGCCGACTCCGTAGGAGATGACATCGGTGGCACGGTTGGAATCAACCAGGACACCCACGAACACCACGGCAATAATGGCCACCACAACACCGATGAGTTTGGACTTGAGATCATCAAGGTCACGAACCTGCAGCCAGGCAGGTACATCGATATCCGCATCAACAAAAAGCTCATAGAGTCCGTAGCCAATAACCAACAACACTGTTCCGAGCAAGATGGCGTCAACCGAGGTCAACACGTCCACAATGGTGTCTTTGAGGGCGATTTGTAACCATACGGTGTCAATGATGGCCTGGACCATTCCGATAGATCCTTGGAGCATCAACAAAATGGCGCCCAAAATCGAGGCAATAGCCGGGACAATAACCGCATAACGGGTCGCACCAAGAATACGTTTCATAGCCCCATGTTAGTGGCGCAAAGACAAACTTTTGGGTTGAAAAGCGTTAGAACGCTTTGGGAACACCAGGCTGATCATCGTCATCCTGTGGTGGGCGAAGCGCTGCTAACGGGTCATCATCTGGCACAGGTGCAGCATGTTCCTCATGGTGTTGCTGGGCAACCCACTCTTCTTGCTTTTGAGCAAGCTGTTCTTCGGGTGCAGTGGACTGATAAGCCCAACGCTCAAGATCAGCGGTGAAAATCTTGTTTGCTTTGCCGGGGTTGTTCAGCCACAGCAAGAGGCGGTCGCGGAATTCGGTCACTGCAGGGTCTAGCTGGTAGCCAAAAGTGGCAGAGTTACGCTTCATGAGCTGGAGCTGGTGAGAAGCCCAATCGGCGGCAATTCCGGCACCTTTGACCGGGAGTAAGCGCACACGAATGTCTACTTGACCCACTGCACGATCAGAAATGATCTGCTCTTGGGAGGAGAGGGCATTCCAGACAGATGCTTCGGTGGCAACATCAATGAGGGCGGCAACAACGGAAGCCTTGGCTTGGTGCTCATGTTCTTTGATATGGCGACTACTGATTTTTGAGGCAATGCTGCCTCCCACAATCAAGGCAATAACAAAGCCAACAAGCAAAATAGCCAGCACAAGCACAGCGGCGGCATTAGAGCTGTTGGAGAAAAAATCTTGGATATCAGTAAGCCAATTCATAGTCGAAAACTACGCCTTAGGCAGGTATTTAAGTGACTGCCACGCCCCAGTTCGGCTATTTTCGCGCTGGTTTCACTGGTTTGCTCTCGGGTAATGCCAGGTCAAGATCGACGACTTTTCCTGGCCTAGCTGTTTGGGCCAACACAATTCCGAGCACCACAATAGCCGCACCCATAATCTGAACCAGAGAAAGAGCTTCGCCCAGCCACAGCCACGCGACAATGAAGGCAAAGATGACTTCGGAGGATGCCACGATACCTGCCGGAGTTGCTTTGAGCTTTTTGAGCGCCAGGAATGACAGCAGGAACGAGACAAAGGATCCAATTACCACAGCCCACATCAATGGCATCCACAGCGGAACAATCAGATCTTCTAGAGCGCCGGTCATGGAAATGTTTTGAGTAAAGAGCGCGGGGTTGATTTCCCACCAGGCGCTAAAGATTCCCCAGAAAATAGTGGCAAAGGTCATTGCCCAAAATGTCATGGAGATAACACCCATAGTGGTCAGCGCTTTTTCACCGACAAGAAAATAGACCGTGTAGGCCGCTGCAGCAATCAGGGCCGCAACCATGCCCCACAGTTCCACACTGGAATTCCATGCTTCTGCGACAACAGCTAATCCTGTCAGCACCAGAGCAATCGCCACCCAGATGCGCGCCTTTACCTGCTCTTTAAAGAACACCCTGGCAATAACAGCAACGGCCAACACGGCAAGGTATTCAAACAAAAGTGCAATACCAACATCAATGCGCGAAACGGCCACAGCGTAGAAGTATTGCAAGCCGGCAACACCACCAACGCCTAGGACAAACATCCACATCATTTGGTTTTTGGTGATGAAAAAACTCCGGCGATCCCACACCAGAAGAACTAAACCAGTGAGAACCATGACGGTGAGGGTTCTAAAAAAAGTCAGTTGGGCAGCTGAGAGGCCAGAGCCAACTAGCACTTTGATCACGCTTCCATTGGAGCCAAAGATGAGGGCTGCGAGGAAGCCAATGAAATAACCCATAAGGCTTCTAATCTAGCTAACTTTAGGTGTGTCGAGAGTACGTGAAAAGACTGTGTCAGGGGCAATTACCTCGTTGCTCATAAGAGCTGAACATCGGATAACCTAACACCATGACAACCTTTGTTCTTGGTGGCGGATGCTTTTGGTGTTTGGATGCTGTGTATCGCACCCTCAACGGTGTTTCCGAGGTGATTTCGGGATATACCGGCGGAGATAAAGAAAACCCCACCTACGAAGAAGTCTGCACCGGTACTACCAATCACGCAGAAGTTGTCAAAGTTGTCTTTGACGAAAACATCATCCCTGCCGAGGTAATTTTGGATGTTTTCTTTACCCTGCATGATCCCCGCCAGCTCAACCGTCAAGGCAATGATGTGGGGACTCAATATCGTTCAGCGATGTTCTATGACAGTCCGCAGCAACAAGAACTCTTCCAAGCTGCGATTGATCGCGCCAATGAGTATTGGGGTGGTGGCCTGGTTACAGAACTTGAACACCTCGGAGTTTTCTATGACGCTGAGGAATATCACCAAAATTTCTTTGCCAGAAACCCCAACCAGGGCTACTGCCTCGCCGTAGCTGTCCCTAAGGTCAATAAAGTTCGGGCATCCTTCGCTAGCTACATCAACGCTTAGCAAAGAACTTCTCCACAGCGCCCTGTGAACACCTGCCATCCACGGCGGTGTCTCTATCCGAGTTCTCTGATGCTGCCTTAGACCATAGTCCGTTCATGGTGTTCACAAACGAAGGGAAATCACCATGACAGACAGCATGTGCGTCACCGGATTAGTCGCAACAACCCCGCGCCACATTACGACCAGTGAAGGCTTGGCTATCACGAGCTTTCGTTTAGCTTCTAGCCAACGCCGGTATGACCGAGCTCAACAGGCCTGGGTGGATGGCGATACCAATTGGTATACCGTCTCCGCTTTTCGTTCTTTAGGAAGTAACGCGGCAGTCTCCATCAATAAAGGCGATCGGATCGTTGTATCTGGAAAGCTCAGGATTAGAGATTGGGAAAATACCGACCGAAGTGGAACCACGGTCGAAATTGAAGCCGATTGTCTCGGTCATGATCTCAGCTGGGGAACAGCAACGTTTGTGCGCTCGCACTCTAGCGCAGAGATAACGGAGCAGTCTCAGGATGACTGGCCGGAAACCACGCAAGAGCCAACGCCTCCGAAGGGGAAGAAACAAGCGGCCTAGCAGCTCAATCACACGAACGCCCCCTAAACTTGGGGGCGTTCTGTTTGTTACACCAGGGGATATTGTGAAGTTCTTTTCATACACCGCACTAGCGATAGCCACAACACTCGCGCTCGCCGGATGTGCCAGCGACAGTGGCCAGACTGATTCTTCAGCCACTCCACAACAAGCTCCGTCTGCATCCGCCACGCCAACCCCAACAAAAGATCCCACGTTTGTTGAGGGGGGAAATGCGAAAGCAAACCAGGCATTTTTTCAGTGGTTTGTCTCTCAGCAAATTGCAGCCAACCCTGACATTGACTCAGCAGGAATTGCTACGGCTGTGGGTCAAAGCCCCTTTGGTGGCAATCCCATTCAATATACGTTTTCTCGAACCGCCATTGGTTTGGTCGCTGACTCAGCAGATGTGTCCGTGGAGTTCGGGGGAGAGTGCCTGATAGCCCAATTTGGTCCGGTGCGCGATGGTGTCGTGGTCTCTGTATTGCCAGTACTTGTTAGTGGTGGCTGCTTGCTGGGAACGGACGTTCAGACTCTGGGCTAGCCCGTAGAATTGACACCATGGCTGAGTTTATTTATTCCATGGTTCGTGCCCGCAAGGCTGTTGGAGACAAGTTAATTCTTGACGACGTGACAATGTCGTTTTTCCCCGGTGCAAAGATTGGTGTGGTTGGCCCTAACGGTGCGGGAAAATCCACCATCTTGAAAATCATGGCTGGATTAGATACTCCGAGCAACGGAGAAGCCAAACTCACCGCAGGTTTTACTGTCGGAATCTTGATGCAGGAACCCGAGTTGGATGAATCCAAAACGGTCTTGCAGAACGTCCAAGAGGGTGTGGGCGAGATCATGGAAAAGATTAATCGGTTCAATGAGATTTCTGCTGCCATGGGAGAACCTGATGCAGATTTTGACAGCCTGTTGGCTGAAATGGGAACTCTTCAAGAAGAGATCGACGCCGCTAATGGCTGGGATTTAGATTCCCAGCTTGATCAAGCTATGGATGCGCTGCGCTGTCCTCCCGGAGATTGGCCTGTTGACAAGCTTTCTGGTGGAGAAAAGCGCCGTGTGGCGTTGTGTAAATTGTTGCTTCAAAAGCCAGATCTTCTCCTTTTGGATGAGCCCACCAACCACTTGGATGCTGAATCCGTGTTGTGGCTTGAGCAGCACCTAGCAAAATATCCGGGTGCCGTGTTGGCCGTCACCCACGATAGGTACTTCTTAGATCACGTAGCCGAATGGATTGCCGAAGTAGACCGCGGTCACCTCTACCCTTACGAAGGCAACTACTCCACCTACTTGGAAAAGAAGCGCGAACGTCTTGAAGTTCAGGGTAAAAAAGACGCCAAGCTAGCCAAACGCTTGAGCGAAGAACTCGATTGGGTCCGTTCCAATGCCAAGGGGCGACAAGCAAAGTCCAAAGCACGTCTTGCCCGTTATGAAGAGATGGCCTCCGAAGCAGAAAAAACCCGCAAGCTTGACTTTGAAGAAATTCAGATTCCTGCAGGCCCTCGTTTGGGAAGCGTCGTGCTGGAAGTCAAGAATCTCAAGAAGGGCTTTGGCGACAGAGTTTTGATTGACGGGTTGTCGTTCACTCTCCCTCGAAACGGCATTGTCGGAATTATCGGGCCTAACGGTGCCGGTAAATCGACACTGTTTAAAACCATTGTGGGCTTTGAACAAGCTGATGGTGGCGAGGTTAAGATTGGTGAAACGGTCAAGGTTTCCTATGTTGACCAGGGCCGCGGTGGAATTGATCCTGAAAAGAATGTCTGGGAAGTTGTTTCTGACGGTCTGGACTTTATGCAGGTCGGGAACGTTGAAATTCCCAGCCGTGCTTATGTGTCCACCTTTGGCTTCAAGGGCCCCGACCAGCAGAAGAAAGCCGGTGTGCTTTCTGGTGGTGAGCGTAACCGCTTGAATCTTGCCCTGACTCTCAAGCAGGGTGGAAACCTGTTGCTCTTGGATGAGCCCACAAACGACCTTGATGTGGAAACCTTGGGAAGTTTAGAAAATGCTCTGTTGGAGTTCCCTGGATGTGCTGTGGTGATTACCCACGATAGGTGGTTCCTCGACCGTATTGCCACACACATCCTGTCCTATGAGGGCACAGAAGAGAATCCGTCCTACTGGCACTGGTTCGAAGGAAACTTTGAATCCTATGAAGAAGACAAAATCAAGCGTTTAGGTGCTGATGCGGCGAAGCCACACAGCAGCACCTACCGCAAGCTCACCAGAGACTAAGCATGTCTTCTCGACTTCACATTCCCACCACCATTCGTTGGTCTGATTTAGATGCCTACGGGCATGTTAACAACGCGGCCATGTTTGGGTTGTTGGAGGAAGCCAGAATTCATGCTTTTTGGGCAGCGGATGAAGTCCCCGGTGAAGATCACTTACCCACCAGAATTCTTGAAGGTGGCCCAGACGCAAACACGCATACCTTCATTGCCCATCAAGAAATTGAGTATCTGGCGCCAATTCCGTATCTCCGAGAGCCACTTGATCTTCAGATGTGGTTGGGCCATATGGGCGGAGCAAGTATGGACGTGTGTTACGAGATATATTCGCCAGCAACGACAACTCCGCAGACACTTTTTGCCAGAGCCACAACCACGATTGTGTTGGTCGACGCAGCGTCAGGAAAACCACGTCGAATCAGCGATGCAGAGCGTGAGGCTGTCGCTGACTTTGTCGGGGAGCCCAATCAGTACCGCAGGCGTTAATCGCGTTACGCGGTAAAGATTTTGCCGTCTTTGACGGTAATGGCAATTTCAGGAAGAGCGGATGTTGCTGGGCCTGAGATCACAGCACCATCTTCAAGCTTGAAGAGTGAATCGTGGCAATCGCAGACAATTTCAGCGTCGCGGGTACCCACAATGCAGCCTTGGTGTGTGCAGACAGCACTGAAGGCTTTGAATTCACCTTCGGTGGGCTGCGTTACAACCATTTTGACGTTGTCGACGTCGAAGTTGGCTCCGCCGCCAACAGGAATATCTGAGGTTGCCGCGATTTCGGCTCCAGAAGAGTTTGGGGTTGACGGCTGGGCAGTGTCGGCCGCAGAACATCCAGCTAGCCCGATGGCAACGCCACCTGCAGCCACAGCGCCGAGTCCTACTGCTTCACGACGAGAGAGTTTAGGGGTGAGATTTCGAGCTGCCATGAGTTATCCAATCTGTGGAACGCGAACCATTCCTTCTTGAGCGACGGAGGCTATGAGCATACCCTCCTGAGTATAAATTTTCCCGAACGAAAGTCCTCGGCCCCCTTGGGCGCTGGGGGATTCTTGAACGTACAGCACCCAATCATTGATGCTGGCGTCACGGTGAAACCACATAGCGTGGTCCAAGCTGGCAGCTTTGAGCCCTGGGGTCGACCACGGAACTCCATGCTTACGGTAGATCGGTTCCAAAATTGTGTAGTCACTGGCATAGACCAGCGCAGCACGTTGAATGATCTGGTTATCCGGCAAGGGAGACAAACTCTTCATCCACACCGCTTGGGAAGCTTTTTTCTCTCCGTCAACACTCATATAAATGGGGGAGTCCACATGACGAATATCAAACGGGCGTTGGGTTGCCCAATATTGGGCAACAGGGTGCTCGATAGGTCCTAACAGTTCGCCAGCACTGGGCAGTGATTCAGGGTCCGGCATTCCTTCAGGCATGAGATCTTGGTGGTCAAGCCCTGGGTCGTGATCTTGGAACGAGGCAATCATGGACAAAATGGGCACATTGTTTTGGTAGGCCTGGGTGCGCCGGGTAGAAAATGAGCGGCCGTCATGAATGCGATCGACTGAGAAAGAAATAGGTCTATTGGCATCCCCGGCCCGAAGAAAGTAACCATGAAGTGAGTGTGGCGCACGATCATCGGCGACAGTTTTCATCGCTGCAATCAAGGATTGCGCCATAACTTGTCCGCCGTAGACGCGGCCATGGGGCATAAATTGACTGGGAGCACTAAACCAATCCTCACCGTTTGTTGAGCTTTCGGGAGTGAGGTTCAGTGTGGCAAGGAGTGCCTGGGTGTTCTCGTGCATGACTCCTCTTTTCCACAAAAGCTTTTCTATTGGATAGTTTAGGTTTTACGATGACAAATTCTGTGACGCTCGCCACGAAAGAAGACGGCGCAGACCTCAAAACATACCTTGAGCGAGCTGAACGTTTGGGATGTGAACACGTATGGCTGGTGGGAGACGGTCCTGCACTCGCTGCTTATGTAGCAGTCCTCACCCCTCAAGGTCTTCTCGATATTGCTCCCACCGTGTTGGGTTTGCGGGTTTTTGAAAGAACAGGGACAGACGCTGTAGATGTTGTGGTTCAGGTAAGGGCACTGCTTGATCGTCTGGCCCACGACCTGCAAAACATTGCTCTACCCGTAGGCCAGGCAGGTATTGCCTGGAGTGGTGTTGCCCCGCCACGTTCTGGCTGGGAGATTACTGGTGAGGTTTCCGAAAAGCTTTTGCTAGGTACAGCAGAGACTGGTATTGCCGAAGTGGCTCAAGCAAACGGACTGGGAACACAGATCGTGCAGAAAGTTCGCGAGGAAGTCTGGAAACGACCCTGTGACGGTCAGAGCTTTCCAGCTGGGGTAGCTTTTGCCGGTTTTGGTTTGGGGTTTTGGTCAGATGAATTCTCCACCGTTTCTCACAGTGGCTCCTGGACCAAAGTAACCAGCACTCGTGGACATGTCCTCGTGAAGTAACTTATTCTTCAAACGTATTCGTCATGGCATACGCTGCCCGCTCTAGATAACTCAGCAATGTTTCCCGCTGCAGCGGCGGCAGGTTGAGAGTATCCACCGCATGGCCCATATGCCCTAACCAGCGGTCTCTAGCATCCGGGTTAATCTTGAAGGGCATATGGCGCATGCGCAGCCTTGGATGACCACGCTGGTCGCTATAGGTGGAAGGGCCGCCCCAGTATTGCTCAAGAAAAAGTTTCAGACGCTCTTCTGCCGGTCCTAAATCTTCTTCTGGATACATGGGCTTGAGAACAGGGTCTTTGGCGACGCCTTTGTAGAACTCACGTGCAAGTTTGGCAAAAACGGCTTCTCCGCCGACCTCGTCATAAAAGCTGATCAGGTCCTCGCTCATTTTTTCTTGGAAGCGCTAGAAGGCTTCTTAACCCGCGCTACAGGCTGGGTCTGCTTGTAGGACATGTTGCCGACCCGAACAATTTCTCCATTGCGGACAAACCATATTGTGCCTTCGTCATCGTGGAGCACAGTGATACGCAAACCCACAGAATCAACGGTTCCGGTAGCTAGTCCTAAGTCCACTTTGTCGCCGACACCGAGTTGATCTTCGAAAACGAGGAACATGCCGTTGAGAATGTCTTTGATGACGTTTTGCGCACCAAAACCTAGAGCAGCAGCCCCGATACCTGCTGAGGCCACGATGGCCACAACGGGGACACCGAGTTCTTGCAAAATCTGAATAAAGGCGATGATGTAAATCGCCCAGCTAATGGAGTTGTGGAATACGGCACCCATTGTGGCGGTGCGCTGAACTTGGCGGCTTTTGGTCACGTTGGCAGGGACACCTGGATTGGCAGCCTCTTCGGTGTGACCGTTCTTCTTTTTAACCCCAGAGACAATTTGACGGATCAGGCGATCACTGGCTGAGAGCAAAATAGCCCGAATGATTAGCGCCACAAGAATGATCAACACAATGTTGATGGGGACTCGAGCTACCGCATAGACATCACTGAGCCAGGTGAGAAAATCCATTAGTTACCTCCGGTATTCGAGGCCTGAATGTCACGGGCTTGCGCTGCAAGGGTGCGTTCAGTTCCGGCCAAGTTCTCCACAATCAACCTGCGCAAGGGAGCAGGCGGAGTATGCGTTGCTAAGTAAGTTCGTGTGGCTTGGGCAAGTTCTTCGTTAGCCAAAACTGCGGGGTAGTAGCTTTCAACCAGTTCTTCTGCAATGGCATAGCTGCGGGTATCCCAGATCTTGTCGATGGAGTCAAAGTACTGTGACACAAACGGCTGTAGGACCTGTGGGTCGTGAGCTTTTCCAAAGCCAAGCCCTGTTGCGCGAACAATCAGGTTAGGTTTGTCATCGTCTAGCCACACAGAATCCCAGGCTGCTTGTTTGTCCTGTGCTCCAGAAAGTGCTGCACGAGCATGCGCGGCAGATTGTGCGCCGGTTGCCGTGTTGTCTTCGGCGAGGTATGTGTCAATATCTGAGACTGTTGCACGGCCTCCCGCGGCAAGGCTGATCAGGAGTTCCCACCCTAAATCAGTATCGATATCTAAACCGTCGAGAGTGATGCTCCCAGCCTTCAAGTTCTCAATGGCATCCAGGTGTGTGGAGCTGTTTGCCAATTGGGCGAAGTTGCGCAAGAACTGGAATTGGTTATCGCTTCCAGCTGGTGCGTGGAGGGCAAGCTCCCACAGCTGATCTGCAACACGGTCAATTTGTGTCTGCCTGGTTGCAGGATCAACAAAGCTGGTTGCTACAAGCAATAGCTGGCCAAGCACCGTGCGCACCACCGTTGATTCCGACTCCGTCGCAATGTTGCCAAGGACTAAATCAATAAAGTCTCGTCCAGGAACTTCCGCATCGCGGGTGGAGTCCCACACGGCACCCCACACCAAAGATCTTGCTAAGGGATCTTCAATATTTTTCAGATTGGCAATAGCGCAAGCCAAAGAATCCGCATCAAGGCGAATCTTGGCATAGGCCAGATCGTCATCGTTGATCAGCAGCAAGTCTGGTCTTCTCATTCCGAGAGCTTCTGTCACATCTGTGCGACTGCCATCAACATCGAGCTCTATGCGGTGTTCGCGGACAAGTTTGCCGCCGGTGAGGTTGTAGAAACCGATTGCCATGCGGTGTGGACGAAGTGTTGGCCACTCTGCTGGCGCCGTCTGAAGAATGGATAGTGAGGTAATTGTGCCGTCAGCATCGATCTTGAGATCTGGGCGAAGAGTGTTGACACCGGCAGTTTCTAGCCAGAGAGTGGACCAGGTGCCAAGGTCACGGCCCGAGGTTGCCTCAAGTTCACGAAGCAGGTCGACAAGTTCTGTATTCCCATACGCGTGCTTTTTGAAGTACTGGGAAACCCCAGCTAAGAAGTGGTCTTGACCGACCCAGGCAGAAAGTTGTTTGAGCACTGACCCGCCTTTGGCATAGGTAATGCCATCAAAGTTGACGCGCACTGAGTCTAAATCCGGAATATCCGCCACAATCGGGTGGGTCGACGGTAACTGGTCTTGGCGGTATGCCCAACTCTTTTCCATCGAGGCAAAGGTGGTCCATGCTTCATGCCATTCTGTCGCTTCTGCGGTGGCCAACGTAGAGGCATATTCAGCAAAGCTTTCATTGAGCCACAAATCATTCCACCAGCGCATCGTGACCAGGTCACCAAACCACATGTGTGCAAGCTCGTGCAAAATGGTGACCACGCGACGCTCACGAATGGCATCGGTGACTTTGGAGCGGAAAACATAGCTTTCAGTAAAAGTCACACAGCCAGCATTTTCCATCGCCCCTGCGTTGAATTCGGGCACAAACAGCTGGTCATACTTGGCAAATGGGTAAGGGTAGTCAAACTTGTCTTCGTAGAAGGCAAAACCCTGACGGGTTTTCTCAAAAATGTAATCGGCGTCCATATATTCCGCCAGAGATTTCCGGCAGAAGACTCCGAGGGGAATAACTCGGCCATCACGGCTGGTCAGTTCACTGCGCACAACGTCGTAGGGGCCCGCGACTATCGCAGTGATGTAGCTAGAAATACGAGGGGTCGGTTCAAAGCTCCACACTGCTGCACTTTCACTGTGTGAGGTGGGGCTAGGTGTGGGTTGGTTACTGGTGACAAGCCAATTGTTGGGTGCGATAACAGTAAAGGCGAAGGTTGCTTTGAGATCTGGTTGCTCAAAAACTGCAAACATTCTCCTGGAGTCTGGGACTTCGAATTGGGTGTAGAGATACACCTCACTATCAACCGGATCCACAAAACGGTGCAGTCCTTCACCACTATTTGTATATGCGGCATCTGCCACAACAGTGAGGGTGTTCTCCGACTGGAGGTTAGCTAGTGTGATGCGCACATTGTTACTGACAATAGAAGGATCCAGTTCAACGCCATTGAGTGTGACGGAATGGACCTTGCTGGTGATGGCATCAATGAATGTGGAGTAGCCCGGTGTCGCAGAGAAAACTACGCTTGTGGTGGAGCGAAAAACGTCAGGACCTGTTGTGACATCAATTGTGACGTCGTAGCTGTCAACCGCTATGTTTTTTGCGCGCTCTATGGCTTCTATGCGGGTGAGATTTTCGTCTGACACCTTGGGTCCTTCCAGGAGATTAACTCACTTCTTCGGAGACTCTAAGCCTAACCTGACTCGCAGGGCCCTAAAATTTAGAGCATGCGCATTCACATCGCCACCGACCATGCAGGTCTTGACTTCAGTCAGCAGATTCAAGAGCATCTTCGCGCCCAAGGTCATGAGGTTATTGACC
>JBIIGO010000020.1:0-12773 GCA_044236405.1 Aurantimicrobium sp. | reverse complement strand
GCGTTTGAAGATCAGCGAGGATGAGCTCCGTGTTGATGGTTTCCATATCACTGACGGGGTTCACGGCTCCATCGACGTGAACCACGTCAGGGTCTGAGAAACCTCGGACGACCTGAGCTATGGCATCTGCTTCACGAATATTGGCCAGGAATTGATTTCCTAGTCCTTCACCCTCGCTTGCACCGCGAACAATTCCAGCGATGTCCACAAAGGACACCGCAGCCGGAAGGATGCGCTCGGAGGAGAAAATCTCGGCAAGAGTATTCAACCGAGAATCTGGAAGATTGACCACACCAATGTTCGGTTCAATGGTTGCGAAGGGGTAATTCGCTGCCAGAACTTGGTTTTTTGTCAGTGCATTGAAGAGGGTCGACTTTCCCACATTGGGAAGTCCCACGATTCCGATTGTTAACGCCACAAGGATTAATCGTAGTGGTGGCTTTAGTGCACATTTTCCACGAAAGATTTAGAGCTCTAATTGAACAGTGTCCGCGAAGGCAAAATGCCACCCAAACCACCACCATGCCGCAATCACGGCAACACGCGTTGTTCGCGATTGCATTACGTGATCGAGCATGTCACCGAGGGGTGCAATGGTGTTGGGCTTCTTGTGGGCATAGATCTCGACGGCAATGGCAATCAAAATAATCACAAGATAACCGGCAGCAACAATGTTCCAGATCATGCTTTTCTCCAAAACCTCAGGAGGCCATAACCGGCTGCAAGCCACAATCCCACAAATACGATTCTTCCCCACACATTTTCGACGAAGGGATCTAACAAAACTGAAATAGTGGGGAATTTCTCAATTCCGTTTGGAACAGTCACGCTGAGTATAAAAGCAGTGGCTTCCCACAAGCACAAGGAAACCGCTGCCATCGACCAAAACCACATCGAACGCAGCAACGAGAGGTGTGGCCGTTGGTTCTTTTGCTCATATGGCTCCCACGCCACGATGAGTACGGTTACCCCAATGGCGATAAATGCCACTAAGTCGATCCAGCTGTGGCGTGGAGCAAGAACAAGAATGACTCCTAAAACCCCGGTGATACCCAGCGTGACCACTTTGGGGGCAACCACCGGTTTCTTGATCAAAATGATGCGACCACCGGTAATTCGGTCGATAACAAGCATTGCGACCAAGGCGTAGAACAGAATTCCATCAACGTATGCGCCACGCCAGGTTTGGAAGCTCGCCATGATGAACAAAACAGCGATCCACAAGATTGCGCTGAGGGACCACTGGGGCGTTGTCTGTGTTGTCATATCTTTGTGTACTTTCTGAACCACACTCTAGCGATGTAGCAGCTTAATGTCTGTGCCTGGTGCCACACTAAAGAGATGGACGCAGCATTATTTGTCATTCTCGGGTTGTTTTCCGGTCTCATCGCAGGGATAGCTGTGGGATGGGGATTACGAGCGAGAAAAAGTGGGCCCTCGGACTCTCAAGAACTTGCCGTTCGACTCGCAAGCGCTGAGGCGCGGGTCAGCGGTAAAGACGAGCACATCGCTGCATTAGAAAAAATGCTTGCCGAACTCCGAGACGCACAAGACAAGCGCGTTGCCGAAGATGCCCAACGTGCTCAAGACGAACACAAAGTCTTAGAAGCACTGGCACCTGTCAAAGAAACTCTTCAGGTCATGCAACAAAAAGTAAATGACTTGGAAAATCAGCGCCAAGAGCAATACGGGCAGATCTCTGAACAGCTCCAACAAACCCGGCAATTTGGAGAAGAACTGCGTGCGACAACCCAATCCTTAGCTTCTGCCTTGAGCTCAAATAGTGTCCGTGGAACCTGGGGAGAGGCACAGCTGCGTCGCCTTGTCGAAGTCGCCGGTCTTACCGAATATGTCGACTTTGACACCCAAACCACGATGAAAACAGATGACGGAAATATCCGTCCGGACATGGTGATCAACTTGCCAGGTGGAAAGTCCATCGTGGTCGATGCCAAAGTTCCGTTCAACTCCTACCTCGAAGCAAGTCAGATTCCCATCACGGCAACCGGAGAAGAAGCTGCCCGCCGAGACACCCTCATGAAGGCCCACGTCAAAGCCGTCCGCTCACATGTTGATGCCCTCAGCAGTAAGGGCTATTGGAACGGTTTTGATTTCAGCCCAGAATTTGTGCTGGCCTTCATTCCTAGTGAGTCTCTCCTTGCCTCAGCGCTAGAGGCAGACCCCACACTCTTGGACTATGCCTTCGGTAAAAGGGTCGCTCTGGCCTCGCCGGTTAACCTGTGGGCAGTGCTCAAAACTGTCTCCTACACCTGGCAACAACAAGTTGTTACGGATGAGGCCAAGAAACTCTTTGATTTAGGAAATGAAATCTATCTACGCCTATCCACAATGACTAAGCACACCGAAGATCTGCGTAAAGCAATCGAGAATACGGTCAAGCATTACAACGGCTTTATTTCTTCTCTGGAAACCCGCGTTCTTGCAACAGCTCGTAAATTTCCTGGAATTGACCCCACCAAAATCATTGCTGAAGGTGCTGAAATCCACGATGCTCCAAAGCCATTGACCGCTGGGGAACTAGTGGATCCAGACGAAAAAGCTTTGCCCTAAGTAGTGCCATGATGGGTAAGTGACCTCCCCCTTAGACATGGTAAATCGACCGTTATTTGCCGGTCGCGTCCTTGCCTTTGTCGGAATCATTGCGGTTGCAGCAAATATGCGAACCGCCGTCGGCGGACTTTCTCCACTTATCCCTGCGATCAGTGAAACCTATGAGCTGACAACGTTTGCCATCGCCATATTGGGCTCGCTTGCCCCTTTGAGCTTTGCTATCGGTGGAATCATTACTCCACGGATTGAACGTCGCATCAATCTTGAACGCACACTGATTCTTGCCATCACACTCATGCTGGTCGGCCACATTGTTCGAGCCTCATCACCGAATTGGATTGTTTTGGCTCTGGGAACACTACTTGCCCTGTTGGGTATGGGTATCGCAAATGTTGCCATGCCCCCGGCAGTTCGTAAGTACTTCCCCGACAAAGTCAGCACTATGACCGCGGTCTATATGTCTGTGATGTCTATTAGTGCCTTTATTCCCCCGTTGATTGCCGTGCCCGTTGCAGACGCGTTTTCGTGGCGCGGGTCACTGATTCAGTGGGCACTACTAGCCATCATCGGGTTAATCCCGTGGATTGCGGAATATCGCAAACACAAAAATGACCCCATCACTCCTGTTGATGACGAGGCAGCTCTGGCAACGAGAACACATCCGTGGCGATCACGAACAGCATGGGCAGTGGGAGCTGTACTGGCTGTTTCCTCGGTTAATGGCTATGCCATGTATGCATGGATGCCGGTGATCTTGATTGAAACAGCAGGTTCCACGCCTGCCCAAGCAGGAGCTCTCTTGGCACTGTTTGCAGGAATGGGCTTGCCTCTAGCATTTATTACTCCTGGCCTTGCAGCTCGGATGAAACAGCATGTGCACTGGCTCATCACCCTTGCCAGTGTTTTGTTTATCGGGGGATATTTAGGACTGTTGCTGATGCCCCAGCAAGGAACACTTCTCTGGGTGGCATTAATAGGCTTGGGCTGCTTAGAGTTCCCTCTTGCGATGGTGCTTGTGAACCTGCGCACAGAAAATCAACAAAGCTCCATGGCCCTCAGTGGCTTTGCACAAATCGTTGCGTATATGTGTGCGGCATTAGCGCCGCCACTCATGGGTTGGTCTCATGAAATCAGTGACAGCTGGGCAGTCACTTTGATGGGATTACTCGTGTTCTCCGTGGCGGTAAATATTCCTGCAGCCATCCGTTTGAGCAAAAACACAATGATGGATCAGGATTTACGCGCTTACGACTCCAGCCAGCGGTCTGCCCGATAGTCTGCTTGCACCCGACGGATAGTCCCAGACTGACCGCGAAGAATAATACTGTCGGTGCGAATAACTGGACCCTTGCGACGAACACCCTCAACAAGGCCACCATCAGTGACACCCGTGGCAACAAAGAAGGTGTTGTTACTGCGGACAAGCTCGTCTGCGTCATAGACATAATCAAACTTGAGTCCTGCATCTAAGCCTTTTTGTTTCTCTTCGTCAGATTTTGGAGCCAAGATTGTTTGGATTACTCCCCCGAGCGCCTTAATCGCACACGCCGTGACCACACCTTCGGGGCTGCCCCCAATACCCACGCACATATCAATCCGTGATTCATATCTGGCAGCATTAATACCACCGGCAACATCACCGTCGAGTAGTAATCTCGTTCCAGCGCCTGCATCACGGATCTGTTGAATGAGTTCTTCGTGTCGGGGACGATCGAGTACCGCGACACGAATATCGCTCACGTCTTTACCCGTTGCTTTGGCCAAAGCCCTGATGTTTTCACCAATAGGTTTGCGAATATCGACAACACCAATACCGGCTGGGCCAGTGACAAGTTTGTCCATGTAGAACACACTGGAGGCATCAAGCATGGTGCCGCGGTCTGAGACGGCGATAACAGAGAGAGCATTTTGGCGGCCCGCAGCTGTCAAGCTGGTTCCGTCAATAGGGTCGACGGCGATGTCACAGGCTGGGCCACGACCATTTCCCACGTGTTCGCCATTGAACAACATCGGGGCTTCGTCTTTTTCGCCCTCTCCAATCACAATCACACCATCAAAGTTCACGGTGGACAGGAAGGCTCGCATCGCGTCGACAGCAGATTTATCTGCGGCGTTCTTATCCCCCTTCCCAATAAAGGGGACGGCCCTAATGGCTGCAGCTTCGGTGGCACGAACGAGCTCCATGCCGAGGTTACGATCTGGGTGAAGGTTCAAAATTCCAGTGTTAGTTTCAGTCACAGCCCAAGCCTAGGCGTCGACGCGCGTCACCGTGAAGTCGACGGGCTTATTAGACTAAATAACAGATTCCCTTCACTTTTGCGCAGCACTAGGAGATGTTATGCCCGTCGCAACACCCGAACAATATGCCCAGATGCTCGATACCGCAAAGGCAATGGGGTTTGCCTACCCTGCGTTCAACGTCTCTAGTTCACAAACACTTAATGCCGTACTGCAGGGACTTACCGAAGCAGGATCCGACGGGATTATCCAAGTCACCACAGGTGGTGCTGACTACTTTGCTGGCCACACTGTGAAAGCGCGCGCCACCGGCGCTCTAGCTTTCGCAAAGTTTGCCCATGAAGTAGCCAAAAGCTACCCCATTACCGTTGCACTTCACACCGACCACTGTCCCAAAAACGCTCTCGCTGACTTCGTGATGCCACTGATTGCTGCCAGTGAAGAAGAAGTCAAAGCAGGTCGCAATCCCATTTTTCAGTCTCATATGTGGGATGGTTCCGCCGTTCCTTTGAAAGAAAACCTTGAGATTGCTCAAGATATGCTCAAGCGCACTAAAGCCATCAACGCCATTCTTGAGGTCGAGATTGGTGTTGTGGGTGGGGAAGAAGATGGTGTCAGCCACGACATTAACGACAGCTTGTACACGACCGTTGAGGACGCCTTCGAAACGGTAGATGCCTTAGGTCTTGGAGATAACGGTCGCTACATGGCCGCGATGACCTTCGGAAACGTTCACGGTGTTTATAAGCCCGGTAACGTTCAGCTCCGCCCTGAATTGCTCAAAGAAATCCAAGATGCTGTTCAGGCAAAATATGGAACTGGCGCTAAGCCTTTTGATCTCGTTTTCCACGGTGGATCTGGTTCGACAGAAGCTGAGATTGCCGAAGCTGTAGCCAATGGTGTGATCAAAATGAACATCGATACAGACACCCAGTACGCGTTCACCCGCTCTGTTGCTGACACCATGTTCAGAAACTATGACGGGGTTCTCAAGGTAGATGGTGAAGTGGGAAACAAGAAAATTTATGACCCACGTGCCTGGGGCAAGTTAGCTGAAACCGCGATGGCAGCTCGTGTTGCCCTCTCCGCTGCTCAACTTGGTTCAGCTGGACATTCAGGAAAGTAACTGTGAGCGACAACAAAGAAAAAACTGTAGAACCCGAGCAGAAAAAACCAGAGCCAATTGAGCTCACCCCTGAGCAAAAAGTTGAACGCAATCTCGCGTTTGATAAGTTCCTCACCTGGGGTTTGATTTTTGTGGGCATCTACACGGTGTTTACAGGGCTCGCTGATTACATCAACCCTCGCCCCGTGATGAATGCGTTGTATGAGGAACTCAGTGCGATTATCCCCGGCCTTGAACTCCAGCCTTTTCAAAACATTGATTTAGCGGTGACGATGGGATGGGTTGCGGTAACCATTCAAGCAATCGTGCTCGCTCTTGTGGTGTGGTATTCCCAACAGCGCATGAAGGCAAAGAAATTTAGCTGGTGGATTCCTGTAGTCGGAGCCATTGTGGCCAACGTGTTGTCAACAGCTTGTATTGCTATCGCAATGGTGGGAGACCCTAGCTTCCAAGAAGCAATCAGCCAATTTGCATCACAAGCGAACTAGGCAGAACGCTTAGGTCGAAGTTCTTTGGGCAGTGAGAAGATCAAATCTTCTTCAGCTGTTTTTACTTCCTGAATATCTGTGAACCCTGCGGTAGCAAGCACACCCAGTACATCGTCAACCAATTCTTCAGGAACTGAAGCACCGCTGGTCACTCCAACAGTGACAACACCCTCAAACCATTCCTGCTGAATCTCATCAGCAAAGTCGACGCGGTAGGCAGCCTTAGCTCCGTATTCCAAAGCAACTTCGACAAGGCGAACAGAGTTAGACGAGTTAGCCGAGCCCACCACAATGACCAAGTCAGAGTCAACCGCGACCTTCTTAATCGCAATCTGACGGTTTTGTGTGGCGTAACAAATGTCATCACTGGGGGGATCTTGCAGGTGGGGAAAGCGTTCACGTAGCAAACGAACGGTCTCCATCGTTTCGTCCACGCTCAGTGTGGTTTGAGATAACCACACCAACTTGTCAGGGTTTTTTACGTCGAGGCCAGCAACCGCATGCGGTCCATCAACAATCGTCACGTGGTCGGGGGCTTCTCCGGCTGTTCCTTCAACCTCTTCATGACCGATATGCCCAATCAGCAAAATTTCATAGTCATCACGAGCAAACCGAATAGCCTCACGGTGAACTTTTGTCACCAGCGGACAGGTTGCATCGATGGTCTGCATGCTCATGCTTTCAGCCTGAGCAACCACAGCTGGCGAAACTCCATGAGCACTAAACACGAGGTGTGAGCCAGCAGGAACTTCGTCAACCTCATCGACGAAGATCGCTCCTGCTTCTTCCAAAGAGGCCACAACATGCTTGTTGTGAACAATTTCTTTGCGCACATACACTGGCGCACCAAAACTTTCTAATGCTTTCTCAACGGTGATAACAGCCCGGTCAACACCCGCGCAGTAACCCCGGGGAGCAGCTAGAAGAATCTTTTTAGGACGATCCGTGGGTAATTCAACCAACGTCGTTGTCGGGCGGGGAAGCCGCGGCATACCTAGACCAATTGATGTTGAATTCACCCTTCAAGTCTAGGTGAGGAAACTGTGTCAAAAACCTCCTGCTCGACTAGCCTTGTGTTTTATGAATGAGATCGCCTCGACCCCGGAAAACCCGTGGCCCATTGCCGAGCTCACCAGCAAACTCAAGTCGTATCTAGACCGCTTGGGATTGGTCTGGGTCGAAGGTGAAATTACCCAGTGGGATGTCCGCGGTTCAGGAATTTTTGGGAAGCTCAAAGACCTCACCGAAGAATCCACGATGGGCTTTACCATTTGGTCTAATTCGCGCACAAAAATGCCGGAAGATCTCAAACAGGGTGACCGAGTTATTGCACTGGTCAAAGTAGATTTTTGGAAAAAGAACGGCAATCTTGGGCTCAACATACTGGAGCTTCGCCACGTTGGCCTCGGTGACTTACTTGAAAAGTTAGAACGACTGAGGCAGAAACTTGCAGCGGAAGGTCTTTTTGATGCAGAGCGTAAAGTACCTTTGCCCTTCTTGCCCCAACGCATTGGGCTGATCACCGGAGAGAATTCTGACGCCGAAAAAGATGTGCTCAGGAATGCCCACCTTCGGTGGCCTCAGGTGCAATTCACTGTCATCCACACCAAAGTCCAGGGCGAACAGACCGTCCCGGAAGTCATTGCGGCCCTGGCAAAACTTGATGCTGATCCAGAAGTAGACGTCATCATCATTGCCCGAGGTGGTGGTGACTTCCAACACTTACTACCCTTTAGCGATGAACAACTCGTTCGAGCAGCTGCAGCCTGTGTCACACCTTTAGTGAGCGCCATTGGTCACGAGGCAGACGCGCCATTGTTGGATAATGTTGCAGATCTTCGGGCATCGACTCCCACAGATGCTGCCAAACGGGTTGTTCCTGATGTGTCCGAAGAGCTTGCTCGGGTGCGTGAAGCCAAAAGCCGGATAGGCACAGCGGTAACTCAACTCATCACCACAGAATGGGACAGGCTTGAGGCGCTTCGAACTCGTCCTGTGTTAGTTGATGCCGAGTGGATTATCTCGACCCGTGCTGAAGAGATCATTCGAACTGTTCAACGCGGTTCTGACTTAGTGGATCGCGCACTGGAGATTGCTGGAGCAGAAGTAAGCGCCCTTGGCTCTCAATTGCGTGCACTTTCTCCCCAACAGACACTTGACCGAGGTTACGCCATTGCCCACACCTCAGAAGGAAAGCTCGTTCGCACCGTTGATGACGCTCCCGCAAAGAAGACACTGACCATTACCCTTGCCAAGGGCACCATCTCCGCCGTCTCCGAAGGCCCAACAAAGGTAGAATCATAGCTATGGCTAAAGCACCCGATGTTTCTAGTTTGAGCTACGAAGAAGCTCGAAATGAACTTGTTGCTGTTGTGGCCCAATTAGAACAAGGAACCCCAACCTTGGAAGAAACTTTGGGGCTGTGGGAGCGCGGTGAAGCGCTGGCAGCCCGGTGTGAAGAATGGTTGATGGGTGCCAAAGAACGTTTGAGCGCTGCCCGGGCTGGTGTGGACGCAACATCGGATGCTGACGCATAAATGAGCCCTCGGAAAAAAGAACCCAAAATCGTCGCCGAACTCGGCAGGCCAGAGACACCCGAAGAAACAGCTACGCGAAAAGCAGCAAATTCTCGTAAATACCGTGAAAGTAAAACACTCAACAATCTGATTTATTCCATGATTGTCACCCTCGGACTGGTCGCTGTGATCTACTTCTTAGTCCCCAGACCAGACCAAGAACCAAACTGGAACGTTGATTATGTTGCCGCTAGTCAAGTAGCATCTGACACACTCGGGTACGAAGTCCTTGTCCCAGCGCTGCCTGAGACGTGGCGTGCAAATGCAGCGGAAATCCGCAACATCTCCAATGGCCAGGTAACCAGTTGGTATATCGGCTTTATCACCCCCGAAAACCAGTTCATCGCTTACAACGAAGCAGTGAACGCAGATGCAACGTGGATTTCCCAACTTCTTAAGGATTTCCCCTCCACCGGCGAGGTCAGTATTGATGGCCAACAGTGGACCATTTATGACAACCGGTCAATGGAAGATGCGGGAAATGCCGCCTATGCCATGGTGACAACTTTTGGTGAGATCACGATTGTGCTTCATGGCACAGCCTCAGATGCCGAATTTGCCTTGCTGGCAAGTTCCATCACTGCAGATTTGGTTCAACCGACTCCGTGATCACACTGACACCGTCCCAAGCGTGGGCAGAGATGATGAGCGGGAACGATCGCTTCGTCTCTGATACTCCTGCTCACCCACGCCAAGATGTCGAACGTAGGACCGAACTGATGGGTTCCCAGACCCCTCTTGCAGCGGTGTTTGGGTGTTCAGACTCTAGGCTGTCGGCAGAAATCATTTTTGATAAAGGGTTAGGAGACCTTTTTGTCGTGCGCAATGCAGGACAAATCATTTCTGACTCGGTCATTGGTTCCCTCGAGTATTCCGTTGACATTGTCGGAGTCCCCCTCATTGTTGTGCTCGGGCATGACAGCTGTGGTGCTGTCGGTGCTGCAATTAACATGCTCAGTCCCGACGCAGAACCCCTTCCGCCTCATATCGCATCTTTTGTCGATCGCATTGTCCCCGCAATTCGCAGGGTTGCCGGAAAAGCAGAACTTTTTGCCTCTGACGGAACCTTGAATCCAGAAAAAGTGGATTCTCTAGAGGTGGGCCGAGAGCATCTCAGGGATACAATTGCTGAGCTCCTAGAAAGTTCGGAGTTGATCACAGGTGCTATCGCAGAAGGTAATCTTGCCATCGTTGGGGCAAACTACCGCCTGGGCCAAGGCCAAGTTCAACCCGACTTTGTTATCGGGCACATTGACTAAGTTTTCTCTCTAACCATCTCACTGACGAAGGATCGCACTCGTGGCACACAAATCTGATTTCCGCATCGAACACGACACAATGGGTGAAGTACTAGTTCCCAAAGATGCCCTGTACGCAGCACAAACCCAACGTGCGGTTGAAAACTTCCCCATTTCTGGCACCATGCTGGAACCTGCTCACATTGCAGCCTTGGCTCAAATTAAGAAGTCTGCTGCTCTGTCCAATGCACAACTAGGCGTGCTCGATCAAAAAATTGCTGATGCGATTGCCTGGGCTGCAGACCAGATCATTGCTGGCGGTTATGACGCAGAATTTCCTATTGATATCTACCAGACAGGTTCTGGGACGAGCTCCAACATGAACATGAACGAGGTGTTGGCAACACTAGCTACCCGCAAGCTTAAAAAACCTGTTCACCCCAATGACCACGTGAACTGTTCTCAGTCGTCCAATGACGTATTCCCCACCTCTGTGCACGTTGCTGTGACCAGCGCACTGATCAACGACCTCATCCCCTCCTTGGACTATCTCGCGAAGTCGCTTGAAAAGAAGGCGAAGAAGTGGGAGAAAGTCGTCAAGTCTGGACGTACTCACCTGATGGATGCCACGCCCGTTACTCTGGGCCAAGAATTTGGTGGCTATGCAGCACAAATTCGCTTGGGTATTGAACGCATTCAAGCCGCATTGCCTCGTGTCGCAGAAGTCCCCTTGGGCGGAACTGCCGTGGGAACAGGAATCAACACTCCTAAAGGTTTCCCTCAGTTAGTGATCAAGAAGTTGGCCAAAGAGACCAAACTTCCGATCACCGAAGCCCGCGACCACTTTGAAGCTCAGGCTAACCGTGACGGTCTTGTAGAAGCCTCTGGTGCATTGCGCACGATCGCGGTGTCCTTGACCAAAATTTGTAATGACATTCGCTGGATGGGCTCTGGTCCAAACACCGGTCTTGCCGAAATCCACATCCCCGACTTACAGCCAGGCTCCTCCATCATGCCCGGCAAGGTGAACCCCGTTGTTCCTGAAGCCGTCTTGATGGTGTGCATGCGGGTTATCGGAAACGATGCTGCTGTTGTGATGGGTGGTGCATCGGGACTTTTTGAGCTCAACGTCGCCATCCCTGTGATGGGAAGTTCTGTACTGGAGTCCATCCGCTTGCTCTCAAGCTCGTCGCGTATTTTGGCCGATAAGACCATCAATGGCCTCGAAGCTAACGTGAAACGCTCACGAGCACTGGCAGAATCAAGCCCCTCTATCGTGACCCCGCTGAACAAATACATCGGCTATGAAGCTGCCGCAAAGATTGCCAAGCATGCCGTTGCCCACGGTGTGACAATTCGTGAGGCGACCATCGAGCTTGGCTATGTTGATGGCAAGAAGCTCACCATGGCTCAGCTGGATGCAGCACTCGACGTCTTGTCGATGACGCACCCTTAATTAGCTGGGGTTAATCCCAAAGGCAACAGCCAGCTTTTCAATTTTTTCAGCACGTCCCAAACGGGGCAGGTCGCTGCCATCACGAACAACGCGTCCCCGGGCTTCAAAGTCCGCCAAAAAGGTTCGCGCCCAGGCAACATCTGATTGAGTGGGGCTAATTGCTTCATTGATGACCGGGATTTGGTCGTGGTGTAAACAGAGTTTTCCAGTCATTCCCAGCGCAACAGCATGTTCAGACTTCTCTCTCAGGATTCCGTAGCTGGAGCCCACAGTGGGGCCGTCAATGGGGCCTGGAAGATTACCAATACGACTAGCAACAACCAGGCGAGAGCGAGGATATGCCATTGCAATATCTTCCACACTGGTTCCTGTGTCTCGGCGGTAGTCACCGCTTCCAAAAGCTAACCGGAATGCACCTCTGGCACAGGCAATTTCTCGTGCTTCTTCAATACCGAGAGCCGATTCAACAAGAGCTAAAACTCTGGTCTTACCGCCCAAGCGATCAAAAGTTTCTGTGACATGTGAGCCATCTTCGGTCTTGGCTAACATCACACCGAGTAATCCGGGAATGTCACGTAGGCGATCAATATCATCTGACCAAAAGTCTGAGCTGCGGTCATTGATGCGCACCCAGGCCTGTCCGCCTTTTTCAAGCCAAAGAGCAACGGATTCACGTGCTTCAGATTTAAATCCGGGGTCAACGGCGTCTTCAATGTCCAACACGATTTGATCAGCTTTTGTCTTGGAAGCAACATCAAACTCGTCGGTTTTTGCGCCGTTAACAAGCAGCCAGGAACGGGAAATGTCTGCAGAAATCATTACTTAAGCCTAAAGGCAAAATCAGCCACTCACGACCGCGTGAAAAGATGACGCAGCGTTAGGAGGCAAAGAACGAAACAAGCTCTTGTGCGAGCTCCAGCGGCTTCTCCACCACTGCTTGGTGTGATGTGCCGGCTATGACTACCTGTCTGGAGCCAGGGACAGCAGAAACAATTGCCGCACCGGCTTCAACAGGGGCCCCAGGATCAAGTTCTCCCGAAACAACCAGTATGGGGACCGTGATGTCCTGGAGAAATGGCC
>JBIIGO010000019.1:0-12777 GCA_044236405.1 Aurantimicrobium sp. | reverse complement strand
ACGTGGCAAGGATATTTTGACCTCGTTGTGGGAATCCTGTTCACCACCCTCGCAATCCTGTCCTTTATTCAACTGCGTAAAAAAGTCCCGGGAGAACCTGTATGGCTAGCTTCCCTGGATAAATTCCGCTGGTTCCAAGCCTTTGCCGTGGGTCTGTACTTCGGAGCGTTCAACCCCAAGAGCTTGGCGCTGATGATGCATGTCGGTCAAGTAACCGGAGCCTCATCGGTGTCGTTTATTGAAAGCATGCTCTTTCTGGCGTTCTTTTCGCTTATGGCATTGACCCCGATTATTGTTCCCTTGCTCATCACTCTTCTTGCAGGTAAAACCGGGCAGAAAATTTTGGCCAAACTCCGTGCATTTATGACAAAGCACAACTACATCATTTTGTTTGTCTTGCTGACTGTCTTAGCTGCCGTCTTCCTCAGTAAGTCGGCAGAGATATTGCTGGGCTTGCCCTAACGAATAAAGAGTTTTTGTAAACGCTGGATGCCCTCAAGAAGTGGCTTATCTCCGAGCGCGTAGCTAAAACGCAGGTAGCCGCTGGGACCAAAAGCTTCACCGGGTACGGCCGCAACTTCAGCCTTTTCCAAGATGAGATCAGCAAGCTCGAGAGAGTTCGTGGGGGTTACCCCATCCCACTCTTGGTTGAGAAGTCCAGTCACATCGACATAGACGTAGAAAGCTCCCTCGGGCATGGGCACGTCCATGCCAGGAATCTTTCGGAGTTCTTCCACAATCAATTTGCGGCGGCGATCAAAAGCTTCTTTCATCTCGGTGACACACTCTTGTGGACCTGTCAGGGCTGCGAGTGCTGCACGCTGCGAGATGTTGGAGACGTTGCTGGAGAGATGAGATTGCAGGTTAGCTGCAGCCTTGATGGCATCAGCAGGACCGACCATCCATCCCAGACGCCACCCAGTCATGGCGTAGGTTTTGGCGACACCGTTGACCAAAATGGCACGGTCTTGAAGAGCGGGAACGGCATCGACGATGGAAACAGCTTTCATGCCGTCGTAAGTGAGGTTCTGATAAATCTCATCGGCGATAATCCAGAGACCGTGCTTATCGGCCCATTCACCGATAGCTTTCGTCTGTTCTGGAGAATAGACAGAACCTGTGGGGTTTGAGGGTGAGACAAACAACAGCACTTTGGATTTGGGAGTGCGGGCTGCCTCGAGCTGCTCAACGGTGACCAAATAGTTTTGGTCTGCACCGGCAAACACGTCAACCTGAACACCACCAGCAAGCTTGATTGCTTCGGGGTAGGTCGTCCAATAGGGGGTAGGAACAAGGACCTCGTCACCGGGATCAAGCAGCGTGGCAAAAGCTTGATACACAGCCTGCTTTCCACCATTGGTGACGACTACTTGGCTAGGGTCAACAGCCCAACCGCTATCGCGCTTAGTTTTATCCGCAATTGCTTGGCGCAACTCAGGTAATCCCGCAGCCGGGGTGTACCGGTGATTCTTGGGGTCAGCGACGGCCTCGAGAGCTGCGTCGACAATGTGGGCGGGGGTGGGAAAATCGGGTTCTCCGGCGGCATAGCTGATGACCGGGCGACCGGCAGCTTGCAACGCTTTTGCCTTAGAGTCCACTTTCAAGGTGGCAGATTCGGCAATGGCAGAGATACGAGAAGAAATACGCTTCAATTCAGGCACAAACAACAGTCTAGGGCTCTTGTGCCCGCTTTGCATCAGCCCTATTTCTCGCCTATGCTTGTGCGAGTGGTTGCAATATGCCATGCTTTCGCGCGCCTTCTTTCAGGAGAGGACGAACCCGATTCATTCGGGCTGATGCGAATTTAGGGCGGTGGCTCAATTGGTAGAGCAGCGGTCTCCAAAACCGCAGGTTGCAGGTTCGAGTCCTGTCCGCCCTGCTGGAACGAAAGGAAAAGAAATGGCAGTAGACGTCGCCGACGAACCCGGTGAGGAAGTCGTCGAACGTGCCAAAAAAGACAGCGCAGAAAAGCGCAGCTTTTTTGGTCGGATTGCCCTTTTCATTCGTCAGGTTATTGTCGAACTCAAGAAGGTCGTCACCCCCACCCGTAAAGAACTCATCAACTACTTCTTTGTTGTTCTTGCGTTCGTGGTCATCATGATGCTTATTGTTGCCGGCATGGACTGGGTCTTTGGATGGCTCGTCATTTTCGTTTTTGGAGATCCTTCGCTCGCCGTTGGATAGCCCTCACTTTTTACACAACACAGACAGGAACAACGTGACCGAATCACTTCACGAAGAAGAAATCAAGCTTGAGGCAGCCCTCGATGCATTGACGGAAACCGACGCTGCAGAAGTAGTGGACGTTGAAGCTGACGCCATCGTTGAGGACGCTCTTGACGTGGACACTATCGAAGAGGCTGAAGCAGCCATCGTGGCGATGGAAGATGAAGAAGAGGTCGAGATCGACCCTTACGCCGAATTTGAAGCAGAGCTGCGTACCCTTCCCGGAAAGTGGTTCGTTATTCACTCCTACGCTGGTTTTGAGCGCAAGGTGAAGACCAACATTGAAAACCGTCGCACCTCAATGGGTCTCAATGAATTCATTTTCCAAATCGAAGTACCGATGGAAGATGTTGTGGAAATCAAGAACGGCCAGCGCAAGATGGTTACTCGCGTTCGCATCCCCGGTTATGTCTTGGTTCGTATGGACCTCAACGAAGACAGCTGGTCCTGTGTTCGTCACACCCCCGGTGTGACGGGCTTCGTCGGTAACGCTCACAACCCCACCCCTTTGCGCTTCCAAGAAGCATTCAACATGCTCAAGCCATTGGTTGAGGTTAAAGACGTCCCCACTGCGAAGTCTGTTCAGGCCAAGGGTGGTCAGGCTGTTGCCCGCACTCCGATCGCCGAAATCGATTTCGAAATTGGCGAAACCATCATTATCAAGGAAGGTTCCTTCGCAGGTCTTCCAGGTTCTATCTCCGAGATCAAGCCCGAGAGCGGCAAGCTCACAGTTTTGGTTTCGTTGTTCGAACGTGAGACTCCGGTTGAACTGAGCTTCGATCAGGTCACCAAGCAATAAAAATAGATTTCCCGAATGATTCGTCATGAGGGATGACCACGGCTCGGAAATGCTGAGTGTGTGGGAGAGCGCGCCGGAACCCCGGTGGGCTCGAAGCAAAGATAAGGAAAAGAAATGGCACCGAAGAAAAAGGTAACGGGTCTGATTAAACTTCAGATTCAAGCCGGCGGCGCAAATCCTGCTCCTCCTGTTGGTCCCGCATTGGGTCAGCATGGTGTGAACATCATGGATTTCTGCAAGGCCTACAACGCTGCAACAGAATCACAACGCGGAAACATCATCCCCGTTGAAATCACTGTGTATGAAGACCGTTCATTCGACTTCATCCTCAAGACCCCACCAGCTGCAGAAATGATTAAGAAAGCTGCTGGAGTTGCCAAGGGTTCTGGAACCCCTCACACTGTCAAGGTGGCTAAGCTCACCCAGGCTCAGGTTCAGACCATTGCGGAAGCAAAAATGGCTGACTTGAACGCAAATGACATTGAAGCTGCAAAGCTCATCATCGCCGGAACCGCTCGTTCCATGGGCATCACGGTAGAGGGCTAAGGGAAAAAATCATGGCACAAAAGTCAAAGGCATACCGCGCTGCTGCGGAAAAAATTGAAGAAGGCAAGTTCTACACCCCTACTGAGGCTGTAGCAATTGCTCGCGAAACCGGTTCAGCAAAAACCAACAGCACTGTTGAAGTTGCGCTGAAGCTCGGTGTGGACCCTCGTAAAGCAGACCAGATGATCCGTGGAACAGTCATGTTGCCTCACGGTACTGGTAAGACTGCTCGCGTTATTGTGTTTGCAACCGGTCCTGCTGCCGAAGCTGCAACTGCAGCTGGAGCCGACGAAGTTGGTGGCGACGAACTGATCGAGAAGGTTGCCGCTGGGTACACCGACTTTGACGCAGCTGTCTCCACCCCTGAACTCATGGGTAAAGTCGGTCGATTGGGTAAGGTGCTAGGTCCTCGTAACCTCATGCCAAACCCCAAGACCGGTACCGTCACACCAGATGTAGCTAAAGCAGTTAGCGACATCAAGGGCGGAAAAATCGAGTTCAAGGTCGACAAGCACTCCAACGTTCACTTCATCGTGGGCAAGGCGTCTTTCACCGCTGAACAGTTGGGTGAAAACATCACCGCAGCTCTCGACGAGGTCGTTCGCTTGCGTCCGTCCTCTTCCAAGGGCCGCTACATCCAAAAGGGTGCTGTCTCGACCACATTCGGTCCTGGCATTCCCTTGGATGTCACTGTTCTCTAAGACAGATCACATTGCAACGAGGCCCGCACCGAAAAAGTGCGGGCCTCGTTCGTTGAAAGATGTAGGTATTGTTTAAGGGTGATTGACCAGCCCACACATATCAAAAACATCCCCGCCTATAAGCCAGGAAAAGCCACAGTCGAGGGCTGGGATGGGCCTGTATACAAGCTCTCCTCTAACGAGAACCCCTACCCCCCATTGCCTTCCGTTTTGGATGCCATCGCTCAGGCGTCATCGCATATGCAGTTTTACCCCAACATGGCCTCGCCTGAGCTCACTGTTGCACTCGCTGAGCGTTTGGGTGTTTCTGAGCCTGAACTTGCTTTTGGGTGCGGGTCAGTTGAGGTAGCTGGGCAACTTATCCGTGCATTTGCTGGTCACGGTGATGAGGTGATCTTCGCTTGGCGCTCCTTTGAGGCGTATCCCATTTTGGTTCGAGGAGCCGGGGCGACACCTGTTCAGGTTCCCTTGACGGCAGATCACCGCCACGATCTTGACGCAATGCTGGCCGCCATCACTCCTGCGACGAAAGTCATCTTTGTGTGCACCCCCAACAACCCAACGGGCACTGCTGTGGGGCATGAGGAGCTTCGAAAGTTCTTACAGCAGGTTCCCTCACATATCCTCGTGGTGATTGATGAGGCCTACGTCCATTTTCAAACAGATCCAGATGCTGCCAGAGGTCTTGATCTCTACCGTGAGTTCGAGAACGTTGCCGTTCTCCACACCTTCTCGAAAGCCTATGGCTTAGCTGCACTTCGTCTTGGATATGTTGTTGCTCGTGAAGATGTGATGGATGGGCTTGCCAAGGTAGCGCTTCCCTTTGGTGTGACAGATATTGCCCAAGCTGCTGGTGTTGCCTCCTTGGCAGCAGAACCAGAACTTCAAAAACGTATCGATATTTTGCTTACTGAGCGCGAGAAGCTCGAGCAATTCTTAGCCACAACAACATGGGATGCTCCCTCTTCGCAAGCGAACTTTGTCTGGCTGGCCACAGGCGATGATACAGATTCCTTGCAAGCGTACTTAATGAGTAAGGGAATCATCGGCCGAGCATTTAGTGGTGTTGGACTCAGAATCTCGGTCGGCTTACCGGAAGCAAACCAGGCTCTTATTGAGGCCTTGTCTTCCTATCATCGTGTGACGTAGATCAACGCTTCAGACGTGCCAGAAGGCTCTGATGGACATCGGGCCATTCGTCCTGAGTGATGGAGTACACGGCAGTGTTGCGAATACTGCCATTGGGCATGATCATGTCGTTGCGCAATATGCCATCGAGCTTCGCCCCTAGTTTTTCTATGGCGGCCCGAGACTGCGCATTCTTCTCGTGTGTGCGCAGTTCCACCGCATTACAGCTCAGCTCATCGAAGGCATAGCCCAGCATTAAGAGTTTGGCCTCAGGGTTAATGAAAGAACCTTGGGCACTTCTGGCTAGCCACGTCGACCCAATCTCCACCTTGAGATTCTCCAGCTTTATATTCATGAACGTGGTCATCCCTACCGCTTTGCCTGACGAAAGATCAATAGTGGCAAACGGCATCATGGTGCCTGCTTGGTAGAGGCCCAGCCGACGATCAATCTCGTCAGCCATCGTCTGCCTATCGGGCACGACGGTGTACCAGAGATCAGAGATAGTGCCATCTTCTGACGCAGATATAAGTTCATCAAGGCGGTGATGACTCAAGGGTTCTAACCGAACATGTTCGCCTTGAAGGGTAGGGATTGGAGGAAGGCTCACCTGTGAACTCTAGTTCGTTAAGCGGTGAAGTTCACCAATCAACCCATTGGCCAAGTACACCAAGTCTCGAATGGCACGTTCATCCCGCTCGATCCAGATGTGTTTGGGCGGGCCAGGAAGCGGGACAAAGTTCTCATGCTGCTCCCAAACGAACAATGTTCGCTGTGCCCCAAGAACATATTGTTGCCAATACACCTGACGAAGATACCCCGGAGGAATCCCATCAAAAGGTTTCTGACTGGTCTTAATTTCAGCCAATAACAACGAGGCATCGATGACACCAATCCCATCAGGGGTAGCAAGGTGACGGACCTCTTGCTGTGCATGGTACAAACCAGAATTGGGGTCAATTCCGTAATTCTCTTTTACCCAGGAAGCAATATGGGGTTCCCGGGCCCGGCCATGGTCGGTAAATGCATTGCCGGTGAAAGAAGATCCGCGAAGTTTTTCTTGCGCCGTCTGCACAATCGCAGAGACGGAGTTCAGCTTGGCCACATCGGTTGCGGTAATGCCACGAGCACGAGCCCGAAGCCATGCAGCCTCATCCGTACTATCGGCAACGAGACGTTCGCTATAGCTCAGATGTGACAAGGCCTCTGGTGCTGTTTCGGGCATATTTGCCACGTGTGCAGAAGAGGTCATGACTCCATTTTTACTGTAGCCACGGACATTTGTCAGCGCGCTCGCCGCGCATACGGCGACTGAATGAACAATTGCTTGAGCCTAGTAGCGAACAGTTGCCGTTTCATCAAGCACATAGTCAGGGTCGACTTCACGCAATGTTGCCTGAGGAGCGTCCACAAAGGAACTAATCAGTGTTGTAGGAAGTGACACTGCTAATGCCCCCCATGAACACCCAATAGGAAGTGCAGCACGAATATCCATGGGCGTGCCCTGAGAGTTGTCGGTGTAGTGACCTGGAATGGGAGGGGGGAAGATTGCGCTGAGGAATCCTGCCAAGAAGGCATCGCCAGCTCCGGTGGTGTTAATCACATCTGGGGCAGTTGCACTTGCCCAGACAACGTCATCAGCGGTGATGGCTATAGCCCCGTCAGGGCCCAGACTCACCAGCGCAATCTCGAGACCGGTGTCAATCAGCTCACGACCCGCGTCAATCACTTCGCCCAGAGTGCGCAGCTCACGGCCTACCAGGGAGGCAAGCTCATCGGCGTTGGGCTTGATGAGGTTAACCTCACCACTTCGAGCCCAGTGCTTGAGTTCAGGACCTGAGGTGTCTAGCCCAACCCGAGCACCTAAATCACGTGCGCGTTTGAACAGCTCACTGAGATTAATGGGCAGACCGGTGTCACTCATCTTGGGGTGCATACCAGAAACAACAAGCCAGTCGGCATTCATATCGGAGACTTGCTCCAATGTGGTTTCCACCACATTGCGCCAGTCTTCTTGGGAGAACGGAATGGCCTGTTGGTTAATGTTGGTGGTGCGACCACCTTTTTCCACCACCGTGGTGTTCACGCGCACGCGCCCGTTGACGGGCATGATGCGCAGAATCTGAGGGAATGGTGATGAGAACAACAAGTATTGGTCTTGCATACCAATAGGCAACACGGCAGAAACTGGGTGCTTGGCTAAGTGCAAGGTGCGGGCGACATTGAGACCCTTACCGCTCATGTACTCGTGCACTTCATAGGCGCGGTTGACTTTACCGATTGTCAAATCATCTGAGACAAGGTACGTCCTATCCAGGACGGGGGCAGGGGTCAGTGTTACAACAGCGTTCACGAGGCCTCTTATCTTCGTGACAAGCCAAATACACCTAACACTCAATCATCACAATTGAATGTTGTGAGCTTCAGCGCTAACAGGGGAGGGATAGAAATAGTCTAGCGATTTGCTCAACAGTGTTGTTCTCACGTAACCTAGAGATACCAAAGACCGCAGGTTATTGGATTTATCCAATCTAAAGTTCGTGTTTCACGAAAACCCGCGCAGGCACACTGATAGTGATATTCACGGTTACGTGATTTTCTTCGCTCCAGCCCTGCGCTGGAGCTTTTTTAGTTTCAGCGGTTCACCGGTGATATCACCTCACACTCGTGAGGTGTGACAAACCACAAGGAGAGCCATGGCGAACAAGGAAGCAATGCTCGCTGAGTTAGACGATAACTTCGCTAACTCAAACGCAGTTCTGCTCACCGAGTACCGCGGACTCACTGTTGCACAGCTCAAAGAGCTACGTAATGCAATCAGGGAGCACGCGACCTACGCTGTGGTAAAGAACACGCTGACCAAGATTGCTGCTGCTAAAGCAGGAATCACCGGTCTCGATGACCAGCTTGCTGGCCCATCGGCTATTGCTTTCGTACACGGTGACACTGTCGCTGTTGCAAAAGCAATGCGTAACTTTGCCAAGGCAAACCCTCAGCTCATCTTGAAGGGTGGTTACTTTGACGGTAAGCCACTTGATGCTGCAGAGGTCAACAAGCTCGCCGATCTCGAGTCCCGCGAAGTACTTCTGGCAAAGTTTGCCGGAGCTGCAAAGGCCTCACTATTCGGTGCCGCATACCTGTTCAACGCACCTTTGTCGAAGGCTGTTCGCACAGTCGACGCATTGCGTGCCAAGCAAGAGTCCGGCAACTAGTCACGTACTGGTTCCGGTTTAAACGAAAACTAACAAGGAGAAAATCATGGCAAAGCTCTCAACTGAGCAGCTCATCGAAGCTTTCAAGGAGCTCTCACTCATTGAGCTCAGCGAATTCGTCAAGGCATTTGAGGAGACCTTCGAGGTCACTGCAGCAGCTCCCGTTGCTGTCGCAGCTGCAGGTGCTCCTGCTGCTGCTGGCGCAGCTGGTGGCGACGCAGCAGAAGAGAAGGACTCATTTGACGTCGTTCTCGAAGCAGCAGGCGCTAACAAGATTGCTGTTATCAAGGAAGTTCGCACCCTCACCAACCTCGGTTTGGGTGAAGCTAAGGCTCTCGTTGATGGTGCACCTGCAACCATCCTCGAAGGCGCTAACAAAGAGACCGCTGACAAGGCTAACGCTGCCCTCACCGAGGCTGGCGCAACCGTCGTTCTCAAGTAGTCTTTACGACACCTGTTCACAGGGCGCTGACGAAAGTCAGCGCCCTGTGTGCTTTAACACCAAAGAATGGGCTGGTTCGGGGTCGTCATGGTTCCTCAATTTCGCCGGGATAGACGATTTTCGTTTTCGTAAACCTCTCTTCTTTGTGATGAACATCTCAGAAAACCCTCGGCTTACTCGGGTAATCTCAGAGCTATGAAAATTTTGTTAGTGGGCGCCGGTGGCGTCGGAGATGCATTTGCCAAGATAGCTGCACGCAGGTCTTTTTATGACCAGATTGTGGTGACGGACTATGACGTAAGCCGGGCTGAGAAGACCATCGCATGGTTATCAAACAAGCACGGAGCCGATGCGATTGCCGGACGCTTTGTCGCAGACAGTATTGATGCCTCCAACCCTGAGAGCGTTGCCGAGGTTGCCCGACGACACGGCGTGACCCATGTGATGAATGCGGTGGAGCCAAAGTTTGTGCCGACCATCTTCGCCGGTGCCAAAGCAGCGAATGCCCACTATCTCGATATGGCCATGAGTTTGTCTTTGCCCCACCCCACTGACCCTTACTCACAAACAGGCGTCAAACTCGGTGATGAACAATTTGACGCCTCAGCCCAATGGGAAAAAGAAGGACTTCTTGCTCTTGTGGGCATTGGCGTGGAACCAGGAATGTCCAACGTGTTTGCCCGGTATGCCCAGGATCATCTTTTTGGAGAGATTGACGAATTGGGAACCCGCGACGGAGCCAACTTGGTTGTCCGCGATGAGAATGGCAATGAGATTTTTGCTCCCTCCTTTAGCATCTGGACAACCATCGAGGAATGTTTGAATCCTCCTGTGGTGTGGGAAAAAGATAAGGGTTGGTTTACCACCCCACCATTTAGTGAGCCAGAAGTGTTTGATTTCCCTGAAGGAATCGGACCTGTCGAGTGCGTGAACGTGGAGCATGAGGAAGTCTTGATGATGCCTCGTTGGCTCAACGCCAAACGTGTGACCTTCAAATACGGACTCGGTGATGAGTTCATTGGGATTTTGAAGACCTTGCACCAGCTGGGGATGGACTCCATTGAACCGATCAAGGTGCGCAGTGCTGGGGGGCCAGTGATGGTTGCCCCCCGTGATGTTGTTGCTGCTGCACTTCCTGATCCTGCAACAATTGGGCCTCGCATGACCGGGAAGACATGCGCTGGTGTGTGGGTTACAGGTAAAGACAAGGGTGGTCTTCCTCGCGAGGTCTATCTGTATCACGTCAGTGATAACGAATGGACCATGGCTGAATATGAAAGCCAGTGTGTGGTGTGGCAAACAGCTTTGAACCCGGTTATTGCTCTGGAACTGCTAGCAACAGGTCAATGGAGCGGTTCAGGAGTCCTAGGTCCAGAAGCTTTCGACGCCGTGCCATTCCTTGAGCTCATGGCTAAGTCTGAAGCTGAAGGTGGCTATGGACAGCCATGGGGTTTGCGTGAAATGACCGCCTAGTCGAGCCTTCACTAGAATTGAGGCATGTCTAAGGTTCTTTCGTCGCTACCTGTTGGTGAACGTGTTGGTATTGCTTTTTCCGGCGGTCTCGATACGTCTGTTGCTGTTGCATGGATGCGCGAGAAGGGTGCCATTCCCTGCACCTACACCGCCAACTTGGGTCAATACGATGAGCCAGACATTGAGAGTGTTCCGGGCCGGGCTAAAGAGTACGGCGCGGAGATTGCACGCCTGATTGATTGCCGTGGGCCTTTGGTCGAAGAGGGACTTGTGGCCTTGCAGTGTGGTGCGTTTCACATCCGAACCGCAGGCAAGACCTATTTCAACACCACACCATTAGGCCGTGCGGTGACCGGAACCATGCTGGTTCGTGCCATGCACGAGGACGGTGTGGATATCTGGGGTGATGGCTCAACCTATAAGGGCAATGACATTGAGCGGTTCTACCGCTATGGACTTATGGCAAATCCAGCACTCAGGATTTATAAGCCCTGGTTGGATGCCGAGTTTGTTCAAGAACTTGGTGGCCGTCAGGAAATGAGTGAATGGCTGCTTGCCCGCGATCTTCCTTACCGGGCATCAACCGAGAAGGCGTATTCCACTGACGCCAACATCTGGGGAGCCAGCCACGAAGCAAAGTCGCTGGAGTATTTGGACCAAGGACTCGATCTGGTTGAACCCATCATGGGTCTTCCCACCTGGCGCGATGATGTTGTGGTGCCCACAGAAGAAGTCACGGTTGCGTTTGAGGCAGGTCGTCCCGTCTCCATTAATGGACAACGCTATGACGACCCTGTCGCTCTTGTTCTTGAAGCTAATGCCATTGGTGGTCGCCATGGTTTGGGTATTTCGGATCAGGTCGAAAACCGGATTATTGAGGCCAAGAGCCGCGGTATTTACGAAGCACCAGGTATGGCATTGCTCCACATTGTCTATGAGCGCCTCCTCAACGCCATCCACAATGAGGACACCCTGGCCAACTACGCCGCTGAAGGTCGTCGCTTGGGCAGGTTGATGTATGAAGGCCGTTGGTTTGATCCTCAAGCACTCATGTTGCGCGAATCAATTGTGCGCTGGGTGGGTTCAGCTGTCACTGGTGAAGTTACCCTGAGGCTTCGTAAGGGTGATGACTACACGATTGTCAACACAGCAGGGCCGAACCTGAGTTATAGCCCTGAGAAGCTGTCGATGGAGCGGGTCGAAGATGCTGCCTTTGGCCCGGAGGATCGTATTGGGCAATTGACCATGCGTAATTTGGACATCGCTGATTCACGTGAACGGCTTGAACAGTATGCAGCCCAAGGCATTGTTGAAGGTGGGGCAGCTGTACTTATGGGAGACCTCAAAGCTGCTGCCCTGGAAAAGAAGAAAAAGTAAATTTAACTCTTTGCCTTCCATCACTACTCAGTTTGAGTGGTCGTCTTTTCCTCTGACCAAAAATAAGGTTTCGATTGGGTAACACATTGCCTTAAACCCCTGTTGAGTCGGGTCAAAATGATGTCTTTACCGATAGCCTGAGAGAACTGTACGACCTGTGCAGGATTTCCATTTACGGAGGATAAATTGAGTATTTTTTCACGCAGATTGGCTGTCTCAGCGACAGCTGCTCTTGGTGTTGCCGCGCTTCTTGCCGGTTGTGCTAGCGCCCCTGCAGACGAAGAAGCTGACGGCGGTACACTCGCACTGCCATGTATGGTTTCTGACGCCGGTGGCTTTGACGACAAGTCATTCAACCAGTCTGGTTTTGAAGGCCTAACTGCTGCTTCTGAAGAGCTGGGTGTAGAGCCCATTGCTGTTGAGTCCGCTGCAGAGACCGATTACGGCCCCAACATCCAGAGCCTCGTCGACCAGGGTTGTACACTGATCACCACCGTAGGATTCTTGCTTGCTGACGCTACCAAAGAGGCAGCAACAGCGAACCCAGACGTTAACTTCGCCATCATCGATGACGCAAGCATTGACTTACCAAACGTAAAGCCCATCGTCTTTGACACAGCTCAGGCAGCATTCCTTGCTGGTTACACTGCAGCAAGCTACAGCACCACTGGTGTTGTAGGTACTTTCGGTGGCCTCCCCATTCCTCCAGTAACCATCTTCATGGACGGTTTCGCTGACGGTGTTGCGTACTACAACGAGCAGAACAGCGCGAGCGTTAAGGTCGTTGGTTGGGATGTCGCATCTCAGACTGGTTCATTCACCGGTGGATTCGCAGCAGGTGTTGAGGCTAAGACCGCAGCACAGGGTCTGATT
>JBIIGO010000018.1:0-13080 GCA_044236405.1 Aurantimicrobium sp. | reverse complement strand
ATGGCACTGTTGTTGTCTATGCGGGCCGCGATGAAGCACTTATTGCGCCGCTGATTGAGCAATTCACCGAAGAAACGGGAATTGACGTGGATGTCCGCTATGGCTCCACTCCTGAACTTTCCGCCCTTCTTATCGAAGAGGGCGAACAAACACCAGCAAATGTCTTTCTATCCCAAGATGCCGGAGCACTCGGTGCTCTTTCTCAAGAAGGACTCTTGGCAACCTTGCCTTCTGACATCACCGATGCTGTTGCCGGGGAGTACACCTCCACCGATGACACCTGGGTCGGTGTCACTGGTCGTGCTCGTGTGATCGCTTATGACAGCCAGAAGTACTCGGAGTCAGACATTCCTGACACCGTGCTCGATCTCACCGATGAGCAATGGTCTGGTCAGGTTGGATTTCCTCCTGGTAACGCCAGCTTCCAATCCTTCGTGACAGCCATGCGTGTCATTGAAGGTGAAGAGGTAGCAGAAGAGTGGGTTGCCGGTATTGCCGCAAACTCTCCTGTACTCACCGAAAAGAACGGTCCAACATTGGATTTGGTCAACACCGGTCAACTCGGCATGGGTCTAATCAACCACTACTACTGGTATGAGCGGGCGTCAGAACTGGGTGAAGAGAACATGCGTGCACAACTGAAATTCCTTCCTGGTGACTCAGGTGGAATTGTGAATGTCACCGGTGCAGCCATTTTGAAGAACTCTGCGCAGGATAAAGAAGCTCTTGAGTTTGTGAAGTTCCTGGTCAGTGAGAGTGCTCAGGAGTATTTCGTCACCGAAACATTTGAATACCCACTTGTTCCCGGTATTGCTTCTCCTGAGGGGTTGCCATCATTGGAGGAGCTTGCAAACACCCAGTTTGATCTTGCGGATCTGTCCTCCTTGTCTAAGACCCAAGCGCTTCTTGCCAAATACGGACTGCTCTAGGAGTTAAAAGGCTGAATGCATTATGAGTGAACGCTCTAACATTCGTCGCCCACCACTGTGGTTAACAGTGGTGGGCGCGATTGCTGCGTTCACAGCCCTAATTCCGCTTATCTATTTGGTGCAGCGAGCATTTGGGGAAGGGTTTGAAAGCCTTCTCTTGCTGCTCGAACGACCCCGCGTTCCCTTGCTCTTGTGGAACACGCTTTCCCTGGCTGGTGCGGTCACTCTCGCAGCCACGTTGATTGGGATTCCCAGTGCCTATGTGCTCTCACGGATCAATATTCCTCGCAGGAAAATGTGGATGGTGATTGCTACCGCACCTCTTGCTGTGCCGAGCTACCTTGCTGCCTATGGCTTGCTCGCAGCTATTCCTACCCTGCAAGGGTTTTGGGCTTCGTGGCTGGTACTCACTGCGGTGACAACACCGTATGTGACCTTGCCGGTAGCAGCTGCTTTGCGCGGGGGAACTACAGACTTTGATGACCTCTCTCGTTCTTTAGGTGTTCCTGCCTGGAAGGCACGGCTGCCAGGGACGTGGCACCAGATTCGTGGGGCCACACTGGCAGGTGCCTTACTAGCGTTTTTGTACACCATCGGTGATTTTGGCGGAGTAGCTCTTTTTAGATTCCCCGTTCTGACCACGGCCATTCACCAGGCCTACGGAGCAAGCTTTGACCGTAACTACGCTGCGGTCTTGAGTTTGTTATTGATCGCACTGGCTCTGGTGATTGTGTATTTTGAGGGCAAAGCACGCGGTCGTCTCTTAGGGCGAAGAGGAAACACTACCCGCCCACGCCTGCGCTTAGATACTTTGAATTCTCGAAACGTCTGGTTGCTGGTGGTCTTGGCCGTGCCCACATTTGTTGGTGTGGTCATCCCCATCATGGTGATGATAATTCGAATGTTTGATGTGGGGGCATGGTCCGAGCTCGAAGTCGGGCGTCTGCTTGCCGCTACGGGAAACACCATTGGGTTGAGTGTGGGAGGAGCAACCATGGGGTTGCTCCTGGCGCTTCCCATTGGAATTCTCGCTGGACGGTATAAAACCAGATTTGTTTCCGCCATTGAATCTGTGGGCTATTTGCCCCTCGCGTTACCTGGAATTGTGGTGGGTCTGTCACTGGTGTTCTTCGCTCTGACCACCGTTCCAGCTCTCTATCAAACAGCCTTCTTGCTGGCCTGTGCATATGGGCTGTTGTTTATGCCCAAAGCCATTGGAAGCGTTCGAAACTCAGTGACAGCAATACCGTCATCTCTCGAGGATGTCTCGTCAACCCTGGGCTATAACCCGTTACAACGTCTAGTGAACGTATATTGGCCTCTGACTCGGACGTCTCTTTTTGTAGCATGGTTATTAATAGCTGTAACAGCAATGAAGGAGCTTCCTGCTACCTTGATGCTTCGACCAACAGGAATGGACACCTTGGCAACTATGTTGTGGGCAAAGACAGATGTGGCCTCATATGGCGCTGCTGCGCCATATGCCCTCATGCTTGTTCTTGTTGCCTCCATTCCCGCAGTTGCACTCTCTCGTGCTGATCGCCCTGCGGAGGTGAAAGTATGACCGCATATCTCGACCTCGAAAAGGTCAATGTCTCCTATGACACTTCTCAGGTGCTCTTTGATGTGTCCTTGAAGGTGGATAAGGGTGCATTTATTGCTGTGGCAGGCCCTAGCGGCTGCGGTAAGACCACGCTGCTGCGCACCATCTTGGGGTTAGAACGAGCAAGCACCGGGAACATTCGCTTGGGTAAGAAAATGCTCACCACCCACGGCATTCATTTAGCTCCCGAAAAACGCAAAATTGGCTGGGTTCCTCAAGACGCGGCATTGTTCCCCATGCTGACGGTGGCAGAAAATATTGCTTTCTCCTTGGCGAAGTCTCCCCGCGGGGTCAAGAAACAAGCACAGTCTCAGAAAGTTCACGAACTTTTAGAACTGATTAATATGACAGATCTTGCAAGCCGCATGCCCCATGAGCTCTCCGGTGGACAAGCACAGCGGGTTGCTCTAGCCCGAGCACTGGCCAGCGAACCTAACCTGGTTTTGATGGACGAACCCTTTGCAGGACTTGACCCCGTTCTTCGTCCCCAATTGCGTGCTGAAGTAAAAAGTATTTTGAAAGCCAGTAACACCACCGCATTGTTGGTTACCCACGATCAAACCGAAGCGTTATCCATTGCGGACAAAATTGCCTTGTTACACAACGGCCGAATCGAACAGTTTGGTTTGCCCGAAGAGGTGTACAACACCCCAGCGACTATCTGGGTTGCGGACTTCATGGGGGAGTCCAACCGTCTTGTTGCGCAGCGTAAGGGTAAAAAAGTTCAGACCATCCTGGGCACCTCAGAGTATCTCTGGATGGGTGAGGGTGAACCTCAGGATGAGTTTGATGTGATTGTTCGACCTGAGTCCTTGAAGTTTGCTCCCGGCAAAGATTGGAAGATTGCCGCCGTGGAATACTGCGGCCATGACGCCCTGATTACTGCCCGACACAATGTCGATGGGAACTCCTTAGACGTGCGCGTCCCAGCTGAGGACATTAAGCCCATTGGTGCGCAGGTCGGAATAAAAATGGCTGGCCCACTATTGGGGTACAGCCAATCCTCCTAGACCTGAATTGGTTGACCTAGGTCGCTAAAAAGTTCTTTGTTCAACTCGAAAGCCTGTTGAACCTCAGATACGAGTTCTCGACGCTGATCTTCAGTGAGATCTAAACCATCTAGTAGTGCACGATAGTTCTCTTTGTAACGGACGAGGTTATCTATTTCTTTAAAAGCACAAAAGCTTAATTGCTCAGGTGTTGCCCCGTAGTGACGAGCAACCAAAGCAGAAATGGCTTGGCCCCCGCTGAGGTCCCCTAAATAGCGGGTGTAATGGTGAGCAATGAGGCGATAGTCAGATCGGCCACCAATCCGACGAAGAGTGGAACAGTAATTCTGAACGGCAGGGCTTGCGGGGTATTCGCTCCGCCAGTCCTTTACTCCTAGAGCACGAAGGTCTGCCTCAATGGACGGCAACCGAAACAGACGTTCATCCCAGAGGGCCTCTGAACTGGGGAAAGGATCTCCGCTTACCGTCTGTTCCTCAAGCGCTTCATAGATCCAGGCAAGGTTAGCCAGATAGCGGGTGTAATCCGCTAGGGAGAGTTCCCCCTTCATCAAGTCGGAGACAAAGGTGCTGGACTCTGCTTCTTTGTGCTGAGTGGCCGAGGCTTCTTTGAGAAGTTGTGACGTTGGAAGCATGATATTCCTTCTTCATTCATTATTGAGGGTAGCCTAACCTCCTTAAATCGAATAGAGGCTTAATGTGGCTCTCCTCGTGGATGAGGTGGGATGGAATTTATCTCTTCGAACCGCAAATTAGAATAGAAGCATGTCTGCCGGCAAAAACTTCTATGTCACTACGCCGATTTTCTATGTCAATGACGTGCCACACATTGGACACGCTTATACGGAGGTCGCCGCAGATGTTCTCGCGCGCTGGCACCGCCAAGCAGGAGATGACACCTGGTTCTTAACCGGAACCGACGAGCACGGCGAGAAAATTCTTCGGACCGCAACCGCCAATGGCTCAACGCCCCAAGACTGGGTTGACCGTTTGGTGGAGAACTCGTGGAAGCCCTTGCTCGATACCATCGACATTTCTAATGACGATTTCATTCGCACCACCGAAGCCCGCCACGAAGACAACGTCCAAAAGTTCTTGCAAGATCTCTTCGACAAAGGCTTTATCTACGCCGGTGAATATGAGGGTGCGTATTGTGTGGGTTGCGAAGAGTACAAAACGGATGCCGACCTCGTTGATGGTACGGGTGAATTTGTCGGAGTCAAGGTATGTGCCATTCACTCTAAACCGGTAGAGATTCTTCACGAGAAGAACTATTTCTTCCGGATGAGTGATTTCGCGCAGAAGCTGTTGGACCTTTATGAATCCAACCCCACGTTTATTCAGCCTGAATCTGCGCGTAATGAAGTCATTCAGTTCGTGAAGCAGGGTCTCCAAGATCTTTCGATTTCTCGTTCCAGTTTTGACTGGGGAATTAAGCTGCCCTGGGATGACTCACACATTGTCTATGTCTGGTTTGACGCGTTGCTGAACTACATCACTGCTGTGGGTTACGGCAGTGATGAGAAAAAGCTTGAGGCAACCTGGCCTGCCACACACATTGTTGGAAAAGACATTCTTCGCTTCCATGCGGTGATTTGGCCCTCCATGCTCATGGCGGCAGGAATTCCTGTTCCACACCAGGTATATGGCCACGGCTGGCTTCTTGTCGGTGGGGAAAAGATGTCCAAGTCCAAGCTCACCGGTATTGCTCCCACCGACATCACAGAGACCTTTGGGTCGGACGCATTCCGTTACTACTTCATGAGTGCCATCAGCTTTGGTCAAGATGGATCTTTCAGCTGGGAAGACCTCTCTGCCAGGTATCAAGCAGAACTTGCGAACGGTTTTGGCAATCTAGCGTCACGTTCCATTGCCATGGTTGAAAAGTACTTCGATGGAATTGTTCCTGCTGCAGCGGAGATGACCCCAGCTGATCTAGCTATCAAGGATGTTGTCGCCGCAGCTGCAGTAGAAGCCGATGCTGCAATGGAGAGCCTTGCTATCCACGATGCAATCAGCTCTATCTGGACAATCGTGGATGCTCTCAACGGGTACATCACCGAACAAGAGCCCTGGGTGCTTGCTAAAGATCCAGCCAATTCCGAACGACTCGGTACTGTCTTGAATACCGCTATCGAAGGATTACGAGCTCTAGCAGTGCTGCTTTCTCCCGTGATGCCTCAGGCTACCTCCAAGCTGTGGGCTGCACTGGGTGTGGAGTCAGCATTGGGAATGCTTCAGAAGCAAAACGTTCGTCAGGCTGGTGCATGGTCACAGGTTCCTGCTGGAACCCAGCTAGCAGAGTTAGAGCCACTTTTTCCTCGTATTGAATCTTCCGCGGAGTAAGGACATATGAGCGAATCGGCATATGTTCGCCACCGCGACACCACCTCAGAACATGGTCAAAGGCGAGACCTCAGCTATCCACCCCTCCCGGAAAGCTTGCCTGTTGCTGTCTATGACAATCACACGCATCTAGAAATCTCAGACGGGGACACTCCTCTGACCTATTTGGAACACGTCGAGCGTGCTGCTGAAGTTGGCGTCATTGGTGTGGTTCAAGTGGGTGGTGATGTCGAGACATCGAAGTGGTCAGCCACTATTGCTGCGGGAGAACCTCGCATGCTCGCTGCGGTTGCGATTCATCCTAATGAGGCTCCGAATTATGACGAAGCTGGAACTTTGGATGATGCGCTGGCAGTCATTGATGAGTTGGCTTCGTGGCCTAGAACTAGAGCTATAGGTGAAACAGGGCTTGATTACTTTAGGACTGGTCCTGAAGGACAGCCTGCGCAACATCGCTCGTTTGAAGCACATATCGAAATTGCTAAAAAGCATGGCATCGCGATGCAAATCCATGACCGTGATGCTCACGATGACGTGATTGAAACCCTGTTACGAGTAGGGGCGCCTGAAAAAACGGTATTCCACTGTTTTTCGGGGGATGCGGCTATGGCACACATTGCAGCGGACAGGGGGTGGTATCTCTCCTTTGCCGGCACAATTACGTTCAAGAAAAATGAGGATCTGCGTGAAGCGCTGAAGGTGATACCTCGAGAATTGATCATGGTCGAAACTGATGCCCCATTTTTGACTCCGACTCCGTATCGTGGTCGACCCAATGCTCCCTATCTCATCCCGCACACTGTTCGCGCCATGGCTGAGGTTTTGGATATGGACTTAGGTGATCTGTGTGCACAGATCGCGATGAATACCGAACACGTGTATGGCTCGTGGAGCGATGGACTTATTGAAGGAAGTTCATGAGTTCGGTCACATTACTAGGGCCTGCAGAAATCAGAGATCTTGCAGAATTACTTGATGTCACCCCCACGAAAAAGCTCGGTCAAAACTTTGTCATTGATGCCAACACCGTGCGCAAAATCGTTAAAGTTGCCCAAGTCCAGGCAGGTGATGTTGTCGTGGAGATTGGCCCTGGCTTGGGTTCGCTCAGTCTGGGAATTGTCGAAGCAGGCGCATCTCTTGTTGCGGTAGAGATTGATCGGCGTTTAGCTAGCCAGCTACCCGTCACGTTTGCTGAGCTTGCTCCAGATGCCTCACTGACAGTCATCGCTGAAGATGCCATGAAGGTGTTGGAGTTACCTGGCTCACCCTCCAGGCTGGTAGCTAACCTTCCCTACAACGTGTCGGTCCCTGTGTTGCTGCACTTCCTCGAACACTTTGACTCCATTGCCTCCGGGGTTGTGATGGTGCAAGCAGAAGTCGGACACCGCCTAGCTGCAGCACCAGGATCAAAAATTTACGGTGCTCCCAGCGCTAAAGCAGCCTGGTATGGCTCGTGGCGTTTGGCCGGAACAGTTAGCCGGCAAGTATTTTGGCCCGTGCCGAATGTTGATTCTGTGTTGGTTGGGTTTGAACGCCATGAGGAGCCAGGTGATGAGGCTCTTCGATTGAAAACTTTTGCTGTGATCGATGGCGCCTTTGGCCAACGCCGCAAAATGCTCCGTCAAGCCCTTGCCGGATATGCCGGCAGTTCCGCTGAAGCGATTGCTCTGCTAGAAAAGGCGGGAATTGATCCCACCCTGCGCGGTGAGCAATTAGGTATTGCCGATTTCGTGTCTATCGCCCAAGCCGGATAAGTTGACTATATGAGTGTTGATGCCAAAGATGGCGGGGTTCATGTCAGAGCCCCCGGCAAAATCAACGTCTCCTTAGCCGTCGGAGCTTTACTCGACGATGGATTTCACGAAGTCGCCACAACGTATCAAGCAGTATCGCTTTTTGAAGAAGTGTGGGCATACCCAGCCGATGATTTCTCCGTGTCATTTACGGGTAGCTATGACTTTTCTGATGTTCCCTTAGACGCCTCAAACTTAGCTATCAAGGCAGCAATGTTGTTGGCGAAAAAAGCTAAGTATCGCGGCGGCGTGCGTCTGGAAATTGAGAAGAACGTTCCTATTGCCGGCGGTATGGGCGGGGGATCTGCTGATGCTGCAGCCGCTTTAGTGGCCTGCGACGCGTTGTGGGGAACAAATGTAGGCAAAGACACCCTCCTAGCATTGGCCGCAGAACTGGGAGCAGACGTTCCCTTTGCTCTGATGGGTGGAACCGCCATTGGAACTGGTCGAGGAGACCGGCTCTCACCTGTGCTGACCAGTCATGAACATTTTGAATGGGTTCTTGTCATCGCAGACTTTGGGTTGAGTACCCCTGCTGTGTATGGTGAGCTCGACGCTCACCGTGATCGACACCATGCGGATATCAAGCCAGCTCCTCAGCTGCCTGATGTTGACCCGATGGTGTTGCAGGCCCTTCGCGCAGGCGATCCTCACATGCTTGCCGATGCACTCAGCAATGACCTTCAGGCACCAGCATTACATCTGCAACCAGCTTTGATCGATGTGTTGGAACTCGGCGAAGGTAACGGTGCTCTTGCCGGCATCGTCTCTGGCTCTGGACCCACTTTGGCTTTCTTAGCTGAAGATGAAGCTGCTGCCATGGATTTACATGTCACCTTGAGCGCTGCAGGCCATCACGCTATTCGCGTGACCGGACCTGCCCACGGGGCAAAAGTCATCTCCACCTAATGGCACATCTTCTCGGCGCAGAAAACATCCACCTCGAATTTCCCACCCGGGTGATTTTTGAGGGCGTCACCGTCGGTATCAACGAAGGTGACCGCATTGGGGTTGTCGGACGCAACGGCGATGGAAAATCCACCCTCCTGTCAATTCTTGCCGGCAGGCTGGAGCCTGACGAAGGTCGTGTGACCAGACGCTCCGGATTGACTTTGGGCATGCTCGACCAATCTGATGAGATTGATCTGAACCAAACCGTGGGACATGCCATCGTCGGTGACACCGACGAACATGTCTGGGCATCTGACCCGAAGGTGCGAGATGTTCTTGCAGGGCTTGTGACAGATATTGACTGGAATGCGTCTGTGGCCTCGCTCTCTGGCGGTCAACGCCGCAGAGTCGCGCTCGCTGCCTTACTTGTCGGTCAATGGGATGTTGTCTTTCTTGATGAGCCGACGAACCACTTGGATGTCGAAGGAATCGCCTGGCTAGCTCAGCACCTGAAAAAGAGATGGCCAACAAACCAGGGCGGACTCGTTGTGGTGACCCACGATAGGTGGTTCCTCGATGAGGTTTCCACCAGCACGTGGGAAGTCCATGATCGAATTCTCGAGCCCTTTGATGGCGGCTATGCCGCCTATGTCTTACAAAGGGTTGAACGGGACAAGATGGCAGCTTCGAGTGAAGCTAAGCGCCAGAATTTGATGCGTAAAGAATTAGCATGGTTGCGCCGAGGAGCCCCGGCAAGAACTTCCAAGCCAAAGTTTCGGATAGATGCGGCAAACGAGCTCATCGCTAATGAGCCACCTGTTCGAGACAGTGTGCAACTGTCTCAAATGGCGATGCAACGCCTCGGTAAAGATGTTGTTGATCTTGAAGATGTATCGGTGGTCTTTGATAATCATCAGGTTCTCGATCACATCACCTGGCGCATTGCTCCGGGAGAACGCACCGGAATTTTAGGTGTGAACGGTGCCGGAAAGTCAACGCTCTTATCCTTAGTTTCTGGATCACTCGTTCCCACCAGTGGTCGGGTCAAACGCGGAAAAACAGTCAAGATTGCAACGTTGACCCAGCGATTAGATGAGCTGGAATCTGTTCAAAATGATCGCGTGAGTGCGGTCATCGCAGAGAAGAAGACCAGCTATAGCGTGGGCGGGAAAGAGATGACGCCGGGTCAACTCCTGGAACGCCTGGGCTTTACCTCGGCACAACTATCCACCCCCATCAAAGACCTCTCGGGTGGTCAAAAGCGCAGGCTTCAGCTGCTGTTGATTTTGTTGGATGAACCCAACGTATTGATATTGGATGAGCCCACCAATGATTTAGATACTGACATGTTGGTGGCCATGGAAGATTTGCTGGATACGTGGCCAGGAACATTACTTGTCATTTCTCACGACCGCTATCTGCTTGAGCGCATCACTGACCAGCAATATGCCGTGATGAACGCGAACTTTGTTCACCTGCCCGGGGGAGTTGATCAATACCTCCAACTTCGAGCTCAGCAATTGAGTGGGCCGGAAAAGCCACGTACCGCGCCCAGTCAGAATAAGACCTCGAGCCTGTCTGGGGCTGAGCTTCGTAACGCACAAAAAGAGAGCGCAGCTATTGAGCGAAAATTGGCCAAGCTTCAACAAGAAATCTCTGACGTTCATGACTCCATGGCACAGCATGACAGTTCAGATTTTGAAGGGTTAGCCCAGTTGAATCAAAAGATTGTTGCTCGAGAACAGGAGATTTCTGATCTTGAGGTTCGATGGCTTGAACTCAGCGAACTATTGGACAACTAAGCAACCAGTGTCACCGAATGCAGGTGACCCGTGGAAAAGTTTTCCATTCGGAATCTGCTGTCAGCACCTCGGCTTTGAGTCGCTGAGCAAGGGCAAGGCAAAGGCGATCGGCTAAGGAGAGCCCCGAACCCTTTTCCCACAATCCAGCTGCGATTTCAGCGTCGTGCTCGGTGACGGGTTCAACTAGTATTCCTAGTCCTTTGAGCCCAGAACGAGTAAAGTCCCAGCCTGCTCCGGTGTGGATAGTTTTTTGGGCAAGTTCTGACCAGTTTGCTGCAGATATATAGCCACCATTGCGCAATGCTTTCGCCACGACCTCGTGCCCTTTTTCTTCATAGAGCACGGCAAGAATGGCACTACTGTCAAAAACGTAGGTGGTCATGGTGCTATTTCCCCATGTCCACGTTTTCGTCCTCGGCAGCTTTACGGCGTTCTGCGAGGAATTCTGCTACCGATCCTGTTCCCTTGAGGCTTCCGGTGAGGGCATCGAGCACATCATCTGCAGTTGTGATGGTCACCCCGCGATCAGTGTCTAGAAGCAACAGCTCTGTGCCTTGCTCCCAGTTGTGGCGCGAACGAATTTCGGAGGGGATTACAACTCGACCCTTTTCTCCCACTTGAAGTTTAAATGTGTCACTCATATAACTACTTTCCCACAACTGATGTTGTTGCGCGAGTGCTAATGAGTTTTCCATCTACACATTATTGATTGCAGAAATGACAACTGAGTTGTCTTCGATCTCTTATGTGGATGAAGAGTTTAGTTGCTGAATGTGCGTGGCAGGTTGTTCGTTAGTCTGTCTCTGCAACATCTAAGCTCAGGCGCTTCAAAGACTCTGCCAAGCGTTTTTGTTCTGCCCGAGAGAGGGAAGAAAGCAACTGAGCCTCGGCATCAACAAGGCGGGTAATCGCCGCATCTACACGTGTAAGTCCTGAGGAAGTAAGCTCAACCAAAACACCACGACCATCATTGGGGTCTTCGCGGCGCACAACAAGGCCACTGTCGACAAGCCGATCAATGCGGTTGGTCATTGTTCCACTGGAAACCAGCGTTTGTTGCAGCAACGCTTTGGGGCTGAGCTGATAAGGAGTTCCTTCACGCCTCAGAGCAGCAAGAACGTCAAATTCCCACGATTCCAGTTTGGATTTATGGAAAGCGTCTTTGCGAGCACGGTCCAACAGCTTGGCTAATCGTCCGACACGGGAGAGAACTTCAAGAGGGGAGAAGTCTAAATCAGGGCGCTCTCTACGCCACGAAACCACAATGCGGTCAACTTCATCATTCTCCGGTGCCATAGAACCATTATCCCCTGAAGTTTCTGGCAGACTAGAGGGGTGAGAAAGTTACAACCTCTCTCACGTTCCGCCATAGTGTAATGGCAGCACAACAGTCTTTGGATCTGTTGGTCTAGGTTCGAGTCCTGGTGGCGGAGCAACTCAACAAGAGTGGAGAAACCCGTGGTCGATGCCCAACTTGCCATTGTGGTACTGGCTGCAGGCCAAGGCACACGGATGAAATCTGCCACGCCTAAGCTCCTCCACAAACTCGGTGGCGTCACCATCGTCTCTCACGTTTTAGCCACCGCGCGCCAGATGAGCGCAGCACATGTGGTTTCTGTTGTCAGGCACGAACGTGACCGGTTGGTCGAAGTCATTGAAGTAGATCTTCCAGAGAGCATCATCGTCGATCAAGATGACATCCCTGGCACGGGTCGTGCTGTAGAGCTAGCGTTATCAGCTCTTCCTGATTCTTTCGCGGGAGATGTTCTGGTTGTCAATGGTGATGTCCCATTGCTGGATTCAGAAACGTTGGCCGGTCTTGTCAGCGAACACCGTCAGGCTCAGGTCGCCGCGACGGTGCTTTCCACAGTCTTAGACGACGCAACGGGCTATGGCAGGGTTGTGCGCTCAGTAGATGGATCTTTAGAAAAGCTTGTGGAGCACAAAGATGCCTCAGATGCTGAACTGGCGATTAACGAAGTCAATGCTGGCATCTATGTCTTCTCTGCTCCACAGCTACGTGAACAGCTCAGCAACCTCACCCTGGACAACGCTCAAGGGGAAAAATACATCACCGATGTCATTGGATTGCTTCGTCAAGCTGGAGCAACGGTTGCAGCGGTGGAGATCCTGGATTCCTGGAAAGTTGAAGGAATCAATGACCGCGCTCAACTCTCTCGTGCCGCAACACTGTTGAACGAATTGATTGTGCGGGGATGGCAGCTCGCCGGTGTCACCATTATGGATCCTGCCTCCACCTGGATTGATATCCAGGTCAAGCTCGAACCAGATGTCGAAATCAAACCAGGTACACAGCTTTTGGGTGCGACCCTGGTGGAAACTGGTGCGGTCATCGGACCTGACACCACCTTGCTGGATACCGAGGTCGGTGCGGGTGCAATCGTTAAGCGCACCGATGCGACACTGTCTGTCATCGGTGCGAGAGCTACCGTTGGCCCCTTCTCCTATTTGCGTCCAGGAACTTATCTCGGTGAAGACGGCAAAATCGGCACCTTCGTTGAGACCAAGAATGCCCGCATCGGAAACGGTTCAAAGGTGCCTCACTTGTCGTATGTGGGAGACGCCACCATTGGTGAGGGCAGCAACATTGGAGCTGGAACAATCTTTGCCAATTACGACGGTGTGACCAAGAGCCACACCACCATTGGCAGTCATGTCCGAACAGGTTCTCACAACACCTTCGTCGCT
>JBIIGO010000017.1:0-13187 GCA_044236405.1 Aurantimicrobium sp. | reverse complement strand
ACGCTGTTAGATAAGGTGACTAGCCGTATTGAGTAACGTAGTTCATCACCAGTGTGATGACCAGGCCTGAAACAAAGTTCACCCAGAGAAACTTTCTCCACCCGCGGTTGGCCTGTTCACATTGGGCGTCACTCAAGTTTCGATACGGCCAGACCATCACCACATAGGGGGCGAGCGCTAAGGCCCCAACGACATACGCCCAGGCCGGCCCTGCGAAAAAGAGTCCTGCAAGTACTAATCCCATTGCCAGAACATACCCGCCGATAGCTAATCGGGCTGTGCTGGCAGCCCCAAAAGCAGTGGCGACCGAAGAAAGACCTGCTTCCCGGTCAGCCTGAATGTCTTGCACCGCACCAAAAGCATGAGAAGCCATTCCCCACAAGAAGAAGGCGTTCAAGATTAACCACAGCTCCGGGGTAATCGTGGCACCGGCAATCACCAGACCATAAATGGCCGGGCTAACAAAGTGAGTACTGCTGGTCATCGAATCTAGAACAGGGATTTCTTTAAAGCGCAATCCCTTGATCGAGTAGGCGACCACGGCAAACAAGCTGACAGCCAAAACAATATTCGCGGTGGTAGAACCAATCGCAAAGAGATAGACCAGGAACGGAACGTTGACGATGACAACAGCCCACAGAGTTTTTGCGTGCATGCTCTTATCGAGCACGGCACCTTCCACTCCACCCTTGCGAGGATTACGAAGATCTGATTCATAATCAAACACATCATTGATGCCATACATCGCCAGGTTGTAGGGAATCAAAAAGAACAGTGTTCCGATAAAGAAGGTGAGATTTATTTCGCGGGTTGTAAGGAAGTAGGCAATGGCAAACGGGAATGCGGTGTTCACCCACGACAGTGGGCGGGACGAAACAAACAGCTGGCTTAAGACCTTCATGCGCTGTTCTTTCTTTTTCCCAGCGCTGCCCACAGTGACGGCAAAATCATGACTGCGGCAATCGTATAGGCAAAGTCTTCTAAGGGAGCAAGCCCAATCATGATTCCGGCAAGGGTTGCCTCGTCATAGGCGACTAATCCCACACCAATAATCACGTTGTCGAACACAGCGGTGGTGATCACCATGATCACCACCGTCCACACCAGAGCACGAGCAATAAGTCCGAGCTTGAATTCTGTGCGGCGAGCGCCGATCACGTATCCACCCACCATCAACACCAAGGCGATAGTCAAAAAGACAGCGTTGAGTTCCATATAGGTCATGAGCTGACCTTTACAGAAAGCCTGTGCATCACGGCATTGAACACATTCATGGTCATGTAACACAACAACGTCAGGAAGAAAACTTCTTCCAGTGGCAACTCAGGACCTAGCAATACCCCGGTCATCCACGGCCCTGTGCCGCGGAAGAAAATGCCAAGAGCAATGCCATACACATCCCACACCAGAAAGAAAGCTACCCCGACGACTAACACAATGGCCGCCCTGCGGGCATCTTGCCAAAAGAACAAACGGTGTTTGTGATCCAGCAACACCATGCCCGTAATGGATACGAGCAGTGCCGCTAGATAAAGAAAGTTCATGAGTTCTTAGGCTGTTTTATCAACCGTGGGAAACAAGGGTTCTGGAAGTGCCTCGGTCGAGGTATCTCCACGTAAGCGCTTAATCAGGTTTTCAGAACTGATCAAACACATGGGCAAGCCAATACCTGGCGTGGTCGATCCACCCACGTAATACAAGCCCTCAATCTTTTTGCTGACTTGTCCTGGTCTAAAGAATGCACTTTGGCTGAGGATATGGCTGGGGCCTAAGGCTCCGCCCTTCCAGGAGTTCAAGTCCGTGGCAAAGTCAGCGGGGCCGTAGGTCCTACGAACTTTGATGCGCTTGGCAAAATCTTTGATACCGGCCCAGGTGGCAATCTGGTCGATGACCGAGTCCGCGATAGCTTCAACCTTCTTATCGCCCTTACCGTCAATGCCTCCCTTACCGATGCTCACATCAGCAGGGATAGGAACGAGCACGAAGATGTTGGTATCTCCCTTGGGAGCAACATCAGGGTCTGTTGCACTGGGCTTACAGACATACACCGAAGCCGGGTTAGGAACAGAGGTGGGCTCATTAAAGATTCGACCAAAGTTGTCTTGCCAGTCTGAGGTGAACAACAAGGTGTGGTGTTCGAGTTCTGGAATCTGGCCAGAGACACCCAAATACATCAGCACGGCACTGGGGCCAGATACTTTCTTGTCCCAATACTGTTCACCATAGGTCTGCAGGTGTTCGGGCACCAGCTTGGTTTCCGTGAAGTGCAGGTCTGCACCGGAGACCACAATGTCGGCTGGGACAGTCTGTGCTTTCTTGGATGTTCCCTTGAGGTATTCCGCCCCTAGAACGCGAGCTTTCTTTTTATGTCCCGCAGGGTTCACCGTGGTGAGAATGTTGGTGACGTTCGCACCGGTAATGATGGTGACCCCTTCAGCAACAGCAAGGTCACGGATGCTCTCAATGACCCTGGTGAAACCACCCTGGGCATAGAGCACACCATCCTCAAGGTCGAGGTAGCTCATCAAGTGATACATCGACGGCGTCGTAAACGGACTTGATCCTAGAAACACGGCCGGGTATCCCAGAATCTGAAGGATACGAGGGTCGCTGACATACCGGCGTGCAAACTTGTCCAGAGATTCGTTGAGAAGCTTGGCTAGCTTTGGGGTGCGTTTGAGCACATCGGAACGCAACAGCTTGGAGTAGCTTTCAAAGCTGGTGTACAAGAATCTGCGAACCGCAATGTCATAGGTGTCCTTGGCGGAGTCCAAGTACTTCTCCATGTTCTTACGTGAGCCCGGTTCCATCTCTTCAAAAAGCTGGAGGTTGCTTTCGCGGTCTGCACGAACATCAATGGGCTTGGCGGGGAAGACACCGTCTTCTTCAAAAAGCACCCGATAACCCGGATCCAGTTTGGTCAGCTGTAATTGCTCTGCACTGGAGGTGCCCATGAGCTTATAGAAGTGATCAAAGACCTCCGGCATGAGATACCACGAAGGACCGGTGTCGAAGCGGAATCCATCTTTTTCCCACGACCCAGCTCGCCCACCTACGTTTGTGTGTTTTTCCAGCAAGGTGACCTGATACCCATCACGGGCAAGCAGGGCTGCTGAGGAAAGACCGGCGATACCGCCGCCGATCACTACGACAGATGTGGTCATGAAAGTTTTCCCATCCATACAGAAAGTGCAATTGAAATCTTGGTGTGTGTGGGCACGCTCACCCGAGTTGTTTTGAGTAAATGCGCCGGAGTTTTTTCAATACGGCGATTGAGCGCTGCGAACAAGTTCTGGGCTAAGGCGACTGCTTTCCTGCTGGAGCGAGGAAGCTCGGGCACAATTGCTGCCGAGACAGCAAGGTCTGCGTCGATATCTGCCACAAGCCGTTGTTTATCTGCCTCAGTAAAAGTGGCGATATCGACGCCAGGGAAATAGCTGCGCCCCAGCGCATCGACATCCGCGGAGAGATCGCGAAGGAAATTAACCTTTTGGAATGCGGCGCCCAGTTTTCGTGCGCCATTCACGAATCGTGCTTTTTGTTCCGGGCTCACATCCACACCCACCAAGAAAGCCTGTAGACACATCAATCCGACAACCTCTGCAGAGCCATAGACATAGGTGTCAAAGCTTTCTGGGGTGTGGGTGGATTTTGTGATGTCCATCCGCATGGAGTGGAAAAACGGTTGCGTGAGCTCAGGAGTAATTCCGGTCCTACGGGCCGTCAAGGCAAAGGCATGGACCACCAAGTTCGTGCTGTAGCCACGAAGCATGGCTGCTTCCGTCTCTGCTTCGAGCTCATCGAGAAGCAGGCGTATCTCACCCTCCGAGACACCGGCATAAGCTGCGACACCATCCACGATCTCATCGGCTAAACGAACCAAGCCATAAATGTTTTCCACGTCTTGGCGAACACCAGGGCCAAGATATCTGGCTGCCATGCCAAAGGAGGTTGAGTACTCCCGAATAATCATGCTGGAGGTTTTTTCGGCAACCTGGTCGTACAACGCAGATTGGCGGGTGGGCTGCTGATCTGTTGGAACAGAGGCGTCTTGGACGAGCTTCTTGCTTTTCATCGCACACGCTCCACAACCGACTTAACCAAAGGGGTCAGTTCGTTGCGCAAAACCTCGGGAATAACAGAACCGTTGAGCGCAGCAATGGCGTGATCGGCGTAATCGGCAGCCAGGCGCTGGGTGAAAGCCTTGGCATCAGAGTTTTCCAACACCTCGCGAACCAGCGCAGCTTCAGCATCAGATAAATCACTATTTCCGATCAGCTCAGCGATCTGGGACCACTGGGGGGTTTGCGAGGCAAAAGAAATCAGTGCCGTGCGCTTTCCTTCACGCAGATCACCTAAGGCAGATTTTCCGGTGACTTGCTCATCCCCAAAGACACCGAGTAGGTCATCAACAATTTGGTACGCAATACCGATATTGCGTCCAAACTCCCCCAGAGCATCAAGCACTTCTTGACCGGCACCTGCAAGCAGGGCGCCTGCTTGCAGGGGTGCCTCAAAGGTGTAGACGGCTGTCTTGAGCCGTTCCATGTGCACAATATCTTCGACAGAAGGCATCGAGGCATGTAACGAGAAGTCCACATCGATTAGTTCACCCGCAGCAGAGTCAAAAACTGCTTTATCTAAAAGCTCAACCAGCTTTTCGCGAATCTGGGGTGTAGTGTGGGCGCGCTCAATAAGGCGGAAGGCACCGGTGAGGGCAAGGTCACCAGCTATGACCGCAACGGACATTCCGCGGTGCTCTGCCGTGGGCAAGGAGATACCGGCCGTTTGGGCGATATCTCGATAGCTTCCGGAGACGTTTGGGATTCCGCGTCGAACAAAATCTCGATCAATCACATCATCATGAACAATGAGAGCGGTGTGGAGAAGCTCGAAAGAAGCTCCGACGTGGGCTGCGGCACCAAAATCTTGACCCCCCAATGCGCCATAGGCGGTCATCACCATATGTGGGCGGAAACGCTTCCCCCCGGACGTATTGGCTTTGAGGGTTTTCCACAGTGCTTCATAGCTTGGAGCAAGCGAGGCAGCCCTCTGAGTGGATAGGCTAAAGAAGCGTTCAAGGACTTCTTCGACCAGCATCATTTGCTGGTCAGAAGTTGCTTGAAAACGAACATCACTCACCCCTTCAGACTAGCCGAGAGTAGAGGAGCCCTCCATGCCCGAGCTTGTTGTCCTCCTCTCTGAAACCGGGGATCCCATCGGAACCGCAGACAAAGCAGAGGTGCACACCAGCACAACTCCGCTTCATCTTGCCTTCTCCTGCCATGTGTTCAATCAAGATGGTCAGATTCTGGTCACTCGAAGAGCCCTCACAAAGAAAACCTGGCCTGGCGTCTGGACGAATTCGTTTTGTGGACACCCTGCACCGGATGAAAGTTTCGAGGACGCTCTCACCCGCCGAGCAGAACAAGAATTAGGTCTCTCCCTCGACAGTCTCGAGGTTGTGCTTCCTGATTTTCGCTACATCGCCACGGATGCCTCCGGCGTTGTCGAAAACGAAGTATGCCCGGTATATATCGCTCGGGTGAGCACCCAGCCCAACCCTGTCGCCGACGAAGTATCTGAATTGATGTGGGCTGACCCCAGCGAACTTTTGAGCGCAGTGCTGAGCACACCTTTTGCTTTTAGTCCGTGGCTGACTCTCCAACTTCCTGAAATTGCTCCGTTGCGTCCCGATCTTTTCAGCACGTCCTAGAAAGAATCACCATGAAAAAATCACTTCTCGTTGTTCCTGCACTTCTTTCTCTCAGCCTTGTTCTCGCTGGTTGCGCATCAGCGCCTAGCGCAGCAGGTTCCTGGGGCAGCCCTCTCAAGCCCAATCAGCCTTCTTTGTTGCTGGAAGAATCAGGTGTTCTCACCGGCACCGATGGCTGTAATCGCATGATGGGTTCATGGAGCCAAGAGGGTGCTGATGTCATATTGAGTGATGTTGCCACCACCATGATGTTCTGTGATGGCGTTGACACCTGGCTCAGCACAGCTACCCGTGCTGAACTTGAAGGAGACACCCTCGTGTTCTTTAATGGCAACGATGCCGAGATCGGCGAACTAACGAAGAACTAGCCTCCGGCTGCTCCCGCATCTGTCACGCTAACGTCGGTGCGATGGAAGTTCAAGAACGACCGTGATGCTGTGGGACCACGCTGACCGTGGTAGCGAGACTTGTAGTCGGCAGAACCGTAGGGCTTTTCTGCGGGTGAGGTGAGCTGGAAGAAACACAGCTGACCAATCTTCATTCCTGGCCAGAGCTTAATGGGCAAAGTCGCCATGTTAGAGAGTTCTAAAGTGATGTGACCAGAAAACCCGGGGTCAATAAATCCTGCGGTGGAGTGCGTAACCAAACCGAGACGTCCGAGTGAACTCTTTCCTTCCAGGCGAGCAGCCACATCATCAGGCAGTGTGACCTGTTCATACGTCGCACCCAACACAAATTCACCCGGGTGAAGAATAAAGGGTTCGTTAGGGTCGACCTCTATCAAGCGGGTCAGATCTGGTTGATCTTCAGCTGGGTCGATATAGGGGTACTTGTGGTTATCAAAAAGACGGAAATACCGATCAATACGAACATCGATGCTCGAGGGTTGAATCATGTCGTCAGCAAGAGGATCAAGGCCGATGCGGCCCGAGGCAAGTCCTGCCCGAATATCGCGATCTGAAAGAAGCATGAGATAAGCCTATCCGGCAAAACCGTCTGTGTCGGGAACGTCTTCCCTGCGAAGCAGACCCCGAGGGCCATAGGTCAGATGGGCCACTCGAGAATCAATGGCACAGACCTCTTTGCGCCCAAACCAGGAGATCCGGTTTTTCGCAATCCAGCGATATAAACCGTTACGCAGTGGCCTGGGAACGAGACGTCCAAGCGCGGCAACAGCTCTCCATCGTCTTGGGAGAACTCCGGCGAGCGCGAGCACAGCATCGCCTTCTTGAAGAGCCTGTCCATCCTTCACAACGACAACGGAATCAAACCCGACAACATCTGCTTTAGACAGGAGTTCTTGTCCCCAGTCAGACTCCCCGGGAACAAACACAATGGTCTCTGGTGTGAGTTTCTCAGTCGGAATACGCTGAGCTAACCATTCCACTAACCCCACGCACAGTGCACAATCTCCGTCGATCAGCACAATCATGGTTAGTCCTCAAGCGATGATGAAAATGATTCAACCTTGGACATAAATCTTTCCACGTCCTTATCCACCATCACATCGGAGGGTCGAAGTGGTCGGGATAAATACAGTCCTTCTAAGGAGGTTATCCTGCTCAAGGCGACATAGGTTTGGCCTGGAGCAAAGGCCCTTGCGCCCATATCTATCAGGGCCTTGTCATAGGTTTGGCCCTGGGCTTTGTGGATAGTGACAGCCCAGGCTAAGCGCAGGGGGAACTGAGTAAATTCGGCAACAACGTCCCGGCTGAGTTCATCGGTACTTTGGCGATACGAGTATTTGTAGCGTTCCCAGGTGATGGGCTGCACTTCGTGTTCGGTGCCGGCAACATCCACGTAAACAGTGTCCGTGATCTTGGTGACGCTTCCGACAGTTCCGTTGACCCAGCGACCTTCAGAATCGTTATTCAAGAACATGACTTGGGCGCCTTGTTTGAGCTCCAAGCTTTCATCTGCTGGATAAGAGCTTTGCGTAAAATCTCCGGTGACATCAGCTGCTGCTGTTTTCTTTTTACCCGACAACTTGTTGAGTTGATCGAGGTTGATGGCGTTAACCCGGGCATTGGTGGTGGCCAAGGTAATGATGTCATCGTTTTCTGGAACAGGACGAGCCCCGGCATTGTTCAATGCCGCGCCCAGTTCAGGTGTCACCGTTCCATGACGGACAGCATTAAGCATTTCTTTGAACGCGTCATCGCGTTGACGGTGAATTTCGGTCAACTCAATAACCCGCAGAGGAGTGTCTTGCCAGACGCTGGCATCAAAGAACCAGTGAGAGGCATATTTGCCGCGCAAATATTCTTTTTCTTCCTGGGTCTGCGGCGGCACGGGAGAGAGTTGGTAGGGGTCCCCAAACATAATGACCTGGACGCCGCCGAAACTTTCCTTCTTGCGATGTCTTGCTTCACGCAGAGCACGGTCAATGCCGTCCATCACATCGGCATTGACCATGGAGACCTCATCGATCACGAGGGTGTCGATGGCATTGAGAATTTTGCGCTGGTCAGGACCGTGGTTCAGATCTAGTGAGCCAACTAAACCAATGGGAAGGCGGAACAGCGAGTGGATGGTTTGACCACCCACATTCAGTGCAGCGACCCCCGTCGGTGCACACACAGCTATCTGTTTTTCGGTGGTGTGAGCAAGGTGGCTGAGCAACGTACTCTTGCCTGTTCCGGCGCGGCCGGTAATAAACACGTGTTCACGAGTTTGCTCAATGAGGTTAAAGACTTCTTGCTGCTGGATAGACAAGGAGACTTTCTTCACCAGTGAAGTTTACCGGCGAGCACACTGCTCTAAGGGCCCACCCATCCGCGCTTTGTAAGATGAGGGAGTGAAATTAACCCGCACACACAAACAGCTCATCGCCGGAGCATCCGTTGTGTTTGTGGTTCTGGCCCTCCTGGTCGGTGTTGTGATCAATAACGCAGTCTTTAGCCCTTCGGCGTTAGTCCAGCAATATCTTTCAGCCCTCGCCCGAGGCGATGCGGCGTCTGCGCTCTCGATGCCCGGAATCGGAGACAAGATTACAGAGGGTGCTGATCAAACACTTCTGCGCGGTTCTGCGCTGGGAGAAATTTCTGATATCTCCGTGACCAGCGTTGATGGAGATAATGACGAAACCATTGTCACCGCCCGTTACACACTAGGTGGAACCCTGGCCTCTGGTGAGTTTGTGTTGACGAGAATCGGGAACAACTTTGGGGTGTTCGAAGCGTGGGCATTCGCTGAGCTTCCTGTGGCAGAAGCAACCGTTACTGTCTTGCATGATGCTGCCTTCGACGTCGGCAGCTCAGGAGCCATTGATCTGCGCTCTACCCCTTCAGGAAAAGACGCAACCGTGTGGGGAGGGTCGGGCACGTTCCTGGTCTTCGCTCCGGGGAATTATGTCTTTAGCCGAACAGCCGAATATCTCACCTCAAAACCCGTTGAACTCAATGTCACTACTCCCGGAGAAACGCTCGAGGTCACCGTTGACGTTCAAGCCAACAAAGCCTTCAACGCTGCCGTGCAAGAGCAAGTGGATGAGTACTTAGAAAAGTGCACGGAGCAAAAAGTTCTGCAACCTGCTGGCTGCCCCTTTGGATACACCACTGGTAATCGCATCATTGGGGAACCCACGTGGGAAATTGATCAGCTGCCTGTGGTCACTGTCGTCCCCGGAGAAACAACCTGGGCAGTCATCGATGCCACAGGAACCATGCGCATTACTGGAGAAGTTCAGTCTCTCTATGACGGAACTATCTCGCCGCTGGACGAAATTGTGGAAACAGTCTTTTCTATTCGGATTGTGATCCGGGAAGATGGCAACCTGGCGTTGACTCTTTACTGACCCAGACGAGCATCACGTTTGGCTTGCTGAGCCAACATTTCGTTATAGGCCTTCAGCTCTGCATCCCCCGTGCGATCTGCTTGGCGGTCTTTACGTTTAGCTTCTCTGGCATCTGACAGGAACCACTGTCTTCCCACAATCAGCGACAGAATCAGGTTGGGGATTTCTCCCACACTCCACGCAATGGCCCCGCCCATTTGTTGATCTTGAAGTGGCGGGAGTCCCCAGGTGCGACCCATCGCCCCATACCAATCGGCCAACAGCAGGCTCTCGTTCATGACCAGGCCTAACCCAAAGAAGGCATGAACGGTCATGGCAGCCAGCAATTGAAGCAAACGGAAGGGGTAGGGCAATCTGTTGGGGCCTGGGTCAATTCCAATCAAGGATTGAACGAACAAATACCCCGCCAACAGGAAGTGAACAATCATCCACTCATGTCCAATGTGATCGCTGATGGCCCAGCGATAAATCGGGGTGTAGTAGAACAGCCACAGCGATCCCACAAAGTTCAACGTCGCCACGATCGGGTTGGAGAGGAACTCACCATATTTTGAATGGACAGCGATTGAAATCCATTCCCGGCCACCACGGGACCCATCCTGGCGTTTGTTGATGGCCCGCATCGCCAACGTAATGGGTGCTCCTGGCACTAGCAGGATGGGAACCATCATGCCCAGTGCCATGTGAGCTCCCATGTGGGCACTGAACAGATACATGCCATAGGCATTAATGCCACCGTTGGTGATGTAGAACAACAGCAGCATGCCCGAAACCCACAACACAGCTCGGTACCAAGGCCAACCGTCACCACGCTTATGCATCCGATAGGCGCCCACAAGATAGAAGAAGATCGCGAAAGCACAGAACAGCAACCAAATAAGGTCAATGCGCCATTCGGTGAAGTAACGAGAGAACGTGAGCTCGGGCGGTAATGGCTCACCGGTGAGAAGCTCTGCCGGTGTGGGGTTTTGGTTCAACACTTCATCAACAGGGGTGGGTGTCCTGGCCAATCCGGCAGCAAGACCAGAGGCAATACCCATCACCGCAAGCTCAATAGCAATGAACCACCAGAAGGCTTTGTGGATCGCGGAACCGGCCATCTTCTTAATGAGATAGCCGCGCTGTAAGAATCCAAAGACGCCCAAAGCGATCATGGCCATCATCTTGGCCACAACAAGTTGGCCATACTCGGTGACAAAGAGGTTTTCTATCGTGCCTACTCGAACCATTGCATTGGCAAAGCCAGAGACAGCAACGACAATAAACGCCACAATCGCCAACGTGGAATATCGGGCAACCACAGTAGCCAGTCGTGAGGGCTCAATCACATTGCGCAACAGAATCAGTGCGACGAGGCCACCTAACCAGACAGAGACAAAAACTATATGCAGCCCGAGCGAGGTAATCGCCATCGCGTGGCCAGAGACGCCGGCTGCGTGCCCCTGCAAAGCCATGGGCACGAGGGTAAACAGCGCAGCAAGGCCGACAAAGAACAACCCGGTTTGGTTGGTAACGGCAATGAGCAACACCGCAACAAACGCCGCGACAAGCGTGGTGATCAGCCACGCTTGACCTAATTCCAGTTGGGTGAGGAAGAAGCCCAGCTGTTGCCCAAAGTTTGCATCCAAGCTCAACGGAACCATGCTCACGTTGATGAAGGTGAGCAACGCGGTCAGTGCTGAACTGAGGGTCAGTAGTAATGCCGCGCCAGCGGCAACGTCAATGCTACGAAAATAAGCTTTCTCCCGCGAGGTGAAAGCCCACAGGGCCAAAGCTAGGGCGCCAATCATGGTGGCGGCAGAGATATTCACCATGAGTTTGGCAAAAGGAAGTCCCCAGCGAACAACGGGGCCAGGATCACCTAAGGCTTGTTCTTGGGCTCCACCGCCAAATGCCAGGGCAACCAGAAGCGCGATGGCAGCCACAAGGAACGCTCCGGCAGGAGCCAAGATCCGATACATACGTGGCACACCTTAAGCCTAGAAGGGTTTAGGCCGGGTTAACTGCCAGTGGGTGTGGGCCCGAAGGCCCACACCCACTTAAGCGAGTAAAACTCGAGGTTACTTAACAGCAGCCTTGAGCTTGCTACCTGCAGAAACCTTGACAGACTTTGATGCAGGAATCTGGATGGTTGCACCAGTCTGTGGGTTACGGCCGGCACGAGCTGCACGGTTGGTGCGCTCGAAGGAGATGAAGCCGGGGATGGTTACTTTTCCACCCTTAGCAACTTCAGCTGAAACAACAGCAAACAGAGCGTCGATAACGCTGTTTACGTTGGCCTGGGAAAGGTTGGTGTGAGCGGCAACTGCTGCGACAACCTCAGACTTGTTGAGAGCCATTTGTGTCCTCCTGGACTTTGAGCTACCGAAGTAGCGCTACTTGGAACGGTTGAGCCACAAGGGCCGTCTCGTTTGGTCGGTATGACCTTTCGAAAAATTACCAGTAAATCCGCGGAATAACGGGAAATTGCTCTCGGCGTGGCACGAGATCACTTTGAGTACTACTTGAAGGTTTAAAACAGCTCTGGCCGTGAACTTTCGTTCACGGCCAGAGCGTTAAGGTGTTGAGTGTTACCAGCTGGACTTGGTAATACCTGGAAGCTCACCACGGTGAGCCATCTCGCGGAAACGTACACGTGAGATACCGAACTTGGTGAGGACACCACGGGGGCGACCATCAATTTCGTCACGGCTACGAACACGAACCGGTGATGCGTTGCGAGGAAGCTTCTGCAAACCAATACGAGCAGCTTCGCGAGACTCAGCAGTACCGTTAGGGTCTACCAATGCCTTCTTGAGCTCTGCACGCTTTTCTGCGTAGCGTTCTACGACAACCTTGCGCTGGTTGTTACGAGCAATCTTGCTTTTCTTAGCCATTAGCGCTCCTCCCGGAATTCAACGTGCTGGCGTACTACTGGGTCGTACTTCTTAAGCACGAGACGGTCAGGGGTGTTACGACGGTTCTTGCGAGTGACGTAGGTGTATCCCGTCCCTGCGGTTGAACGAAGCTTGATAATGGGACGAATGTCTGATTTTTTAGCCATTAGATTTTCTCCCCACGAGCGAGCAGGTCTTTGACAACGGATTCGATTCCGCGAGCGTCAATAACCTTGATTCCCTTTGCTGACAGAGTCAGTGTCACATTACGGCGAAGAGAAGGTACGTAGTACGTCTTCTTCTGAATGTTGGGATCGAAACGACGCTTGGTGCGTCGGTGCGAGTGTGAAATGTTGTGCCCAAAGCCGGGTACGGCTCCGGTCACCTGACAGGTCGCAGCCATGTCTTTCCTCCAATACCGCAAAACAATAATGTTTTGCCCAAGATTTCTTGTCTGCACATCTAGACCCACAACTCACATTGTGAGAACTGGATGTACTGCTTACGCAAGGGTTTTCGCGCAGCCAAACCCCAAGTTTACGTGTGTTTGCCTGCGTTAAGCAAACCAGGCCAGGGCTAGCGTGAGCACTGTGCACATAACCCAAACACATCAACAATGTGTCGGGGTTGGGTGTAGCCGTGCTCTGCGGCAACCTGAGCAGCCCACGCTTCGACAGCTTCTGCCTTAATTTCTTGGGTTTGACCACAGGAACGGCAAATCAAGTGGTGGTGGTGACCCTCACTCACGCAGGCTCGGTACAAGTTTTCCCCATCGGGGGACTGGAGTGCATCCGCTTCT
>JBIIGO010000102.1:0-3615 GCA_044236405.1 Aurantimicrobium sp. | reverse complement strand
AGATTCAAAAAGCAGTGGAGCGAGTAGCCGATCAGGATCTAGCTGCGATTGTTCAGCACGCGCCCAGGAGTCACGCACCACGGTGCGCATTTTGCCGGTGACCTCAACACTGGGGTCGGCAAGCCATGGACTTGTCACGAGCATCAGCTTATGCGCTGAAAGGTTATAGCGTAAAGGGCTAGTAGAGCAGGAACTGTGAAGAGGTCTTCGAGGTGACATCTCCTACTTTGGCTGTCAGGTAATACGATGCTCCTCCAGCTGGAACCACGGGACGTTCACCGCCACAGGTATCAGGTGAGCTGCGCACACGTTCCCAAACAACCGGTGCTGAAGGGTAAACAACACCTGGCTCCAAAATAGCGACCGTGTCAGAGCTTTCAGTTTGGCAATCGGTCGACATCCAATAAGTTTCAGCACCGGAGGTAATCGTTAAGACCTGTTGTGAGGTGCCCACGTTATAGAAGCAGGCGGTGCTTCCCGTGTTCTGAATAGTGAGCGAAATATTGGGGTTAACTCCTGCTGGGTAGTCCACCGAATCAACCACAGGGTTGACCACAAGATTCTTGATGGTGCACTCTTTATAGTCAGTGACATCTACTGTGGGAGTCGGTGTCGGACTTGCAACAACCGTGGGGGTGGGTTTGGCGACCGCTGTTTCAGTCACCACAGGTTCTGGGGTGGCTTGACCTGGGCGCACGATAATTAACACAATGGCCGTCAAGATAGCCAAAGACCCGAGCAACACAACCAGGCGGCGTCTGCGATAGACCGCAGGTGACACAGCTCGGGGAGTTCCAGGTGGTGGAGCGCTCATACTCCAACGGTACCTAGATGTGGCGCAGCATCCTTGTATTTCCGAGAGTGTTGGGTTTAACGCGTGCTAAATCCAAAAACTCAGCTACACCCTCATCGTGAGAGAGAACCATCTCTTTATAGGTTTCAGGGTCGATAATGTCATCAGATGCTTCCTGAAAACCATTGCGCGTAAAGAAATCCACTTCAAAGGTCAAACAGAACAAGCGGGATAGGCCTAGCTCATGCGCATCAAGAACCAAATTGTCCAGGATGGCACCACCAACACCTTTGCCCAGCCACTCCTGAGTTACAGCAAGAGTACGAATCTCGCCCAGGTCCTGCCACATCACATGCAGAGCACCACAGCCAATCGGGTTACCTTCACCATCTTCAGCCACGCGAAACTCTTGAACAGCTTCATAGATCGACACAGCATCTTTACCGAGTAAAACCCTGGAATCAACCAACGGCTTGGTCAGTTCGAGAATCCACGGAACATCGGACGTGCGAGCACGGCGAATTACAACGGATTCTAAAGACATGTTTTCAGAGTATCAATCAATAAATGTTGCATAAATACTACATAGCATTTATGCTACAAGTATGAGTCGTAACCCTGAGGAACCTGTCTTCAACAAGATCGAGGAGTTCCGGACTGCCAAAAACATGAGCAGGCAAGAGCTTGCTGATGCCGTGGGGGTTCATTATCAAACGATTGGGTATCTCGAGCGCGGAGAATACAGCCCCAGCTTGGCGTTGGCTTTTCGTATATCCGCTGTTCTGGACGCTGATGTATCGACTCTGTTTTCCCTTGAACCATTTGGAGAAAAAAATGACTGAGAAAAAGAACAAGGTCTATTGGGTGGAAGGTGTTACAGCCAATGAGGTTGAAAACTCACTCAATGACTCTCGCTACAACTACTTGCGAACCAGAAAAGCCCGTCGAGCTCTAGTTGTCCTCTTTGTCGTCCTTCTTGGATTGTCTATTGGGACAGGTTTTGTTTCAACAGATGTTGGCAATTATCTGTTAATGGCAAGTGTTGCGGGAATGATCTTGGTGTACATCATGCTGAGAACCTCAATACGACAAATTGCCGATGCCCCAGATGAGCTTATTGACGAAAGGCAACAACGAATTCGGGACAATGCTTATTTGGTGTCGTATCGTATTCTGGCTGCCGGCCTATCCGTCCCACTTGTTGCATTTTTGTTGTGGGCAGAATGGTCCGACTGGAATGTCGAAGCATTTACTGACAGCAGCATGACTGGAATCGTACTGGCGTACATGTTCCTTATCGCCACGCTCCCCTCCGCAGTTATCGCGTGGGGAGAAAAAGGCGAATAGGCCTTATTCGCCCTCTGCCACGATGTCTGGGGTCACAGCAATCCCGTTTGCCTGAGAGGCAACAGATGCACCCACTGCTTCACGAGAGGTAGTCGTAAAGACAAACTCTCCGTTGATGAAGTCCACGTGAACGTGGTCTCCAGCAGAAAGCTCACCCTCGAGGATTCTCTCGGATAGACGGTCTTCCACTTCAGACTGCATCGCACGACGAAGCGGACGAGCACCTAATGAGGGATCAAAGCCGACTTCAATCAGACGATCCTTCGATGCCTGAGTGAGCTCAATGGTCATATCGCGGTCGAGCATACGATCTCCCAAGCGCTTGACGAAGAGATCGACAATCTGTACGAGCTCGTCTTTGGTCAGCTGTGGGAAGACGATGATGTCATCAACACGGTTCAAGAACTCAGGCTTGAAGTGCTTCTTGAGTTCTTCATTGACCTTGCCGCGCATGCGGTCGTAGTCATTGACGGAGTCACCTTCGAGCTGGAATCCGACAGGACCACCAGAGATTTCTTTGGTTCCCAAGTTGGTGGTCATGATGATCACGGTGTTCTTGAAGTCCACAACACGACCCTGACCATCAGTCAAACGACCTTCTTCCAGAATCTGGAGCAGGGAGTTGAAGATGTCGGGGTGAGCTTTTTCAATCTCATCGAAGAGCACGACGCTAAAGGGCTTGCGACGAACCTTCTCGGTGAGCTGTCCACCGTCTTCGAATCCAACGAATCCGGGAGGGGCACCGAACAGACGTGAGACGGTGTGCTTTTCACCGTATTCACTCATGTCGAGTGCAATCATGGCGTCTTCATCATCAAAGAGGAATTCAGCCAATGCTTTAGCAAGCTCGGTCTTACCGACACCGGTGGGACCAGCGAAGATGAAGGAACCAGCAGGACGCTTGGGGTCTTTCAGGCCTGCACGCGTGCGACGGATGGTCTTGGACAATGCAGCAATAGCTTTTTCTTGACCAATAACGCGTTGGTGGAGTGCCTTCTCCATAAAGACCAAGCGAGCTGATTCTTCTTCAGTGAGTTTGAAGACGGGGATACCGGTGGCTTGGGCGAGAACTTCGGCGATGACGCCTTCGTCCACGATTCCTTGGCCAGCAGCTTCCCCGCTGCGCCATTCGCGTTCACGACGAACGCGCTCTGCTTGGAGGTTCTTTTCTTCATCGCGTAAGGAAGCGGCGCGTTCGAAGTCTTGATCTTCGATAGCGGTTTCCTTCTTGGTGCGCACAGCAGCAATCTGCTCGTCCAATTCACGCAACTCTGGCGGGTTGGACAAGATGGACAGACGCAAACGGGCACCAGCTTCATCGATAAGGTCAATGGCCTTATCGGGAAGGAAGCGATCCTGAACGTAGCGGTCAGCAAGGTTTGCTGCAGCGACGAGAGCGCCGTCAGTGATTTGTACTTTGTGGTGGGCTTCGTAACGGTCACGAAGACCCTTCAAAATGTTGATGGCGTGAGGCA
>JBIIGO010000099.1:0-3782 GCA_044236405.1 Aurantimicrobium sp. | reverse complement strand
ACTCAAGAGGGCACCAATGCGGCGGCCGCGAGGCTGCTGCACGAGTGCACTGACAATGATGGTGGTTGCCGGTGCTGCTTTTTTCTTCAGCAACGTGTTCACCAGCTTTGCTTTGGCAGCAGGGTCGCCCAGTTTGGAACCTAAGCCAAGTTCGAGGTCTGCATCGCTCGCCACGGCACGAGCAAACGCAAAGAGCTCTGCATCGATGGACTCGGTCTTCTTCGCTGAGGAGACAGCAGAACGAATCGCGATTTCTTCGACACCTGCAAGAAGGTCGTCCTGGTTAGACCAGCGCTGAGCCACAATGTGGCCAAGCACGGCATAGCCAGTAGCGTCCAAGGTTTTACCAAATACTTTTTTCAGCAGTGCATTCTTATCTGCGTCGGCGATGGCAGGATCTGCCATCACGGCACGCAGCTGAGCAGACTCACTCAAGGCGCGACCAGCAGCAAAGAGCTGTTCGCCCAATGCCAGGTTCGCCTTAGAGCCCAAAGAAGACAGGGTCTTCTTGGAACTCGTAATTGCGTGTCTGCTTGCACTACCCATTATTTGGCTGCCTTCTCCTTATCGAGATCCTTCAAGAAGCGGTCAACCAGAGCCTTGGACTTCTTGTCATCGGAGAGAGACTCTCCAATAACTCCCGAAGCAAGGTCGATAGCCATCGAGCCAACCTCACTGCGAAGAGAAACCACTGCTGCTTGACGTTCTGCCTCGATTTGGGCTTTAGCGGTTGCGGTCACGCGGTTAGCTTCGACCGTTGCCACCTCTTTAGCTTCGGAAACAATCTTCGCGCCGTCTGCACGTGCAGCGTCACGAATTTTGCCTGCTTCAGCACGTGCTTCAGCAAGCTGAGCGGTGTACTTTGCAAGAGCTTCTTCTGCCTGACGCTGTGCTTCATCTGCTTTTTCGATGTTTCCCTCAATAGCTTGGCTACGAGCATCTAAAAGCGCTGAAACGCGTGGCAGAACCCTCTTCCAGAAGAAGATAAGGATGACGGCAAAGATGATCGCCGACCAGACAAGGTCATAGACCGCTGGCAGAAGAGGGTTTGGGGTCTCTTCTGCAGCTACCGTTACAAGTGCCTGAAGCATGATGCCTCCGAGTTAGAGTGTCGAGGTGACTAGTTGGTGAAGATGAAGTAGGTAGCGATACCGATGAAGGCCAGAGCCTCGGTAAATGCGATACCCAGGTACATCAGCACCTGAAGGCGACCAGCGAGTTCAGGCTGACGTGCGACAGACTCAATAGTCTTTCCCACGACGATACCCACGCCGATAGCCGGACCAATTGCTGCCAGACCGTAGCCGACGGTTGCAATGTTACCGTTGATTTCGGCGAGAACCGATGTTGCGTCCACGATTGTTTCCTTCCGTGATGTCGTCCAAAGCGGATGCTTTGGCCGTTAGTGTTCCTCAGCCAGCGCGAGCTGGATGTAGACCGTTGAAAGTAGTGCGAATACGTACGCCTGGAGGACAGACACCAACATCTCAAAGAGCGTGAAGATGAAGCCGAAGGCGAACGTGCCGATACCAAAGAGTTTCCAGAAACCTTCAGTTTCGAAGAAGAAGAACCAGGTTGCTGAGAACGCCAGAACCAGGAGCAAGTGACCGGCCACCATGTTCATCAAAAGACGAAGAGCCAAGGTGATCGGGCGCAAGATGAAGATGGAGAAGAACTCAATGGGGGTCACGATCACGTAGATCGGCCAGGGCACACCTGGCGGGAACAATGATGCCCGAAGGAATGTCAGCGGATGCTTTTTCAAACCCGCATAGACAAAGGCCACATACGCCACAAGGGCTAGCACCATGGGCAAACCGATGGTGGAGGTGGCAGCAATGTTAAAGCCGGGGATAATTCCCGGGATATTCATGGCAAGAACAGTAAAGAAGATGGCAGTAATCAGGGGCAAGAAGCGCTTGCCGTCTTTCTTACCGAGCAGATCTTCAACAATGTTGACGCGGACCAAGTCCAATGCCATTTCAGCCAACGACTGTCCACGGCCAGGAACAACCTTCATCTTGCGGGTTGCCAGATAGAAAAGCGTAATCACAACAGCAGCCATGATGAAACGAATCAAAATGATGCGGTTAATCTCAAACGGTGTGCCTTCGAAGAAGATCACCGGAGGAAAGAATTCGGAGATCGATGGCCCCTTGAAGGTGCCATCTTCGCTTGCGGCAGCGAGCAAAGTTGTTGCAGCGTTTACTAGCAGCGCTATCTCCTGATTCGGGGCGTGGAGCTTCTGCTCTCGCGTCGACGAACATGACGTCCTTCGCCCAAGCTGATCTCGTTTGGCTTCGTTGTCGAAACGTGGGTGATCAACCTGTTGTGTAGCGAGGGATTACTCAAGACTTTACAGGCAAAAATGTGCTGTGACACAATCCCCCCAAAGATTACCGTTCAGCGGAAATCTATTCCCGGCAGCGTCTAACGATTCAGGTCAGAAACGTAGGGAATTCGAGTCTTCATCACGACGACAACATCCACCACGAGTGAGGAAATCACTCCAGCAATCAAGCTCAAGAACAAGGCTGTGGGATTAATCCAGGGCTGATCACGTAGCAAGATGGCTGCAGCAATGAACGCCACAAACTTCAACAGCCACGCTCCCAGCACGATGGCAAAGAAGCCCACGATGTCATACCGAACAGCCCACAAAATACTTGCAGCAGTAATCCCTAAGAACACCGCAGCCATGGCCGCCCCCATCACCGCACTCCAGGCAGCAATAGGTCCTGCGACGAGATAGCCAATCAATCCCCCGACTACCGCGATGGCCACCGCAAACAGAAAGCCAAAGAAGAGCGTGCGCTTGAGGACCGGAACGGAGCTGGGAACAACACGTTCTCCATTTTTGTCGGGAGGACTAAAAGTCATGAGTTTCTTTCTTCTTTGGGTTTAGATGGGCCTTGAGTTCCAGGAAGATCAATCTGACCAGTAGCCCCAGAGAGCACATCATCTCCTGGAACAGGAATCTCATCATCAAACTTATTGCTTGCGGCATCGAGTGGATCAAACTCAGCCAACTCAGCATCATCCTTCGTCGATTGAATAATCTGTTCAACTTTTTGACGCTGAGTCAGAGGCAACAGGGTCAAAATAGCGCTGACGATTGTTCCCACTATCAAGAACACAATCGCGATGGCATAGGGCTTGACAATAAAGAACAGCAAGAAGCCCACCGAGACCACTGCCGACCATGTGTAGAGAATCAGCACCGCCTGGACATGGGAGTGGCCCATGTCCAACAGGCGGTGATGCAAATGCTTACGGTCGGCTGTAAAAGGAGACTTGCCCGCTCCCACACGGCGCAACACTGCAAGAGAGAAGTCCACCAGTGGCAATAACAACACCGCAAACGGCAACATGATGGGCAAGAACGCAGGGAGTAATTGGGATTTGCCCAAACCATCATCAGAAACCTGTGCAGGGTCAATCTGGCCGGTTACGGCAATACCGGCCACCGCCATGAGCAGACCAACCAGCATGGAACCGGCATCACCCATAAACAATCGGGCTTTATGCCAGTTGAAGGGCAAGAACCCAGCACACATTCCAATCAAGATGGCGGTAATCAACGACGCCAGATTGAAATAGTTTGTGGGGTTGATTTCCACCGCTAACAAGTAGCTATAAATCAAGAAGACACCATTGGAAATCAGTGCGACACCGGCGACAAGGCCATCGAGGCCGTCAATAAAATTAACCGCATTCATCACCAAGACAATGACCAAGACGGTAATCAAAAAAGAAAGCGTGGGAGAACCCACCGTGACGCC
>JBIIGO010000065.1:0-6706 GCA_044236405.1 Aurantimicrobium sp. | reverse complement strand
TTGGTGACATTACACCCGCTTCCCACCGCAGGCGGGTTTATGGACTCACATATCCTTCGTAAAGCAGCAGGGCGCCTTCCCGCTCTTGCTGATCTAGCTGTCCTGCGCTTCAACACTCGCGGCACGAAATCTGCCCGTGGTCAGTCCGAAGGAGAGTTTGGGCACGGCAATGATGAACGGGCTGATGTTGCGGCGGCCATGGACTTTGTCGCTTCGAGAAATCTTCCTCACCCGTGGCTGGTGGGATGGTCTTTTGGCACTGAATTGGCTCTCAAGTACGGCCTAGAACACGGCATAGAAGGGGCGATTTTGCTTTCCCCACCCTTGCACCGTGCCACGGCAGAGGAGGTCGCTGCCTGGGATAACACCTCTAAGAAGCTCGTGGCATTGATCCCGGAACACGATGACTACTTGCAAGGCCCGGAGGCTCGTGAACGCTTTTCTTCAGTCGGTCATATCGAGATTATTGAGGTTGAAGACGGCAAACATCTCTGGGTTGGCGAAAACCAAACTAGGCGTGTACTCAACGAAATTGTGCAGCAGGTTAACCCTGCTGCCCTCCCACTTCCGGAGATGTGGGACGGGGATGTTGAGGACGAAAAGTCCTAAACCTCGTTTTGAGCCGGAACAATCACTTCTTTAAAGATCAGCACGAAGGATGCGGCGATCGGAATCGCAACCAAGGCACCTAGAACACCCATGAGCGTTCCACCGGCAAGAGCGGCGATCACCACGATAGATCCAGGAATAGAAATGGCTTTGTTCATGATCCGCGGGCTGAGCACATACGCTTCAATCTGCATGTAGATCAAGAAGTAGATACCGGCGATAAGTGCAATGTGTGGATCGGCCAAAATCAACTGACCTGTCACCACGATAATCGAGGAGATGACGGTACCAACAAGAGGAATCAAGGCGAAGACGAAGGCTAAGAATCCAAAGATCAGCGGTGCTTTACCGCCGATGATGCTCAACATAATGAACGCGAGAATACCGTTGAGCAAGGCCAGAGACATCTGGCCAATCACGTACTTACCCACACCACCGGTGATTTGCTCACTCATCTCGGAGAACTTGTCACGACGACTCTTGGGCACTAGCGAGTAGGCAGTGTTCTTAATCGTCTGCAGTGACGCGGTGAAATACAAGGTCAAAATGACCACAATGATGGTTCCAGAAATTGCATTGGCTACACCCACACCCACAGCGAGTGCCCCGCCGGCAATATTGCCGATATTTTGAGGGTCTTTGAAGAAGTTGGAGGTCAGGTCAATAAATTCTTGAGTGTTGACAATTCCGCCGAAGTTCTCATCGATGAACTTCACCCAATCTGCTGTTCGCAAATCGGTAATTTCTACCGGAAGTGTTTTCCAGAAGGAAATAAATTGTTCAATCATCACCGGGAGGATGGCAAAGATCATGCCAAGGAAACCACCGATAACTCCGACAACAACGGTCGTAATTGCTGCCCATTTGGGAAATTTTTTCTTTTCCAGCCATTTGACGGCTGGATCAAGACCTAAAGCAAGGAACAGTGCGATAAAGATATAGGTCAGCACGGTTGCTAAAGACTGAACTGCCGTGATTAGCATCAGGCCAAGGCCAACACCAATAGTTCCGATCAGACCAGCTCGGAAAGCGTTTTGGATGCGCACGCGCTAACTCCTTGTGTGTTATGAGGTGATTTTCTGAGATTTCCCAGCAGAAGATAAAGCTTTATCTAGTTCTAACCGTAGTGCGTCAAAGTAGGTCGCAATGCTCTTTTGGTCGTGTTCCAGTGTGGAAATATGCGAATACACCGAGTTCAACACGGCCGCTACGTACTTGTGGGCATCAGCAATCTGTTTGTGGGCATGAGCTTGAGCATGTTCAATGGTCTTCATGGCTTCAGCTTGTGCTTCGTCGAGAACACGTTGAGCATCAGCGCGAGCACGTGTTTTGAGATCATCCATTTCCTGCTCAAGGCCTCGATATTTGGTTTTGGCTGTCGCTAACTGAGCTTCGGCGGCCCCGACATATTGTTCGGTGTTCAGGACAGCTTCGTTGTGGCGCTTTTGTAAATCTTTTTCCATTTGAGCGCGGACAACGGCGCCCTCAACATCCAGTTTCAGAAGTTCCATCAGATTCTCATTGAGTTTTGTCACATCACTGGAGTTGGCAATCACCAAACGCATTTCCGCTGCTGTGCGCTTGGCTTCAGCTTTCAGCAAGCCAATGTCATGTTCAGCTTTAGCTTTTTGATTGGCAATCACCGTAGCTGTCTCACCACGTAAACGGTTGGCCTCATCTTGTGCTTGGGCCACGCTTGTTTTGGCCGAAAGCTCTGCGTGCTCAATGATCTGGGACGCCTCGTCGTGAGCGGCAGCAATAATGTCTGATTGTTGGTTGCGTGAGTCAACAACTGCTTGTTCAAAGCCTTCACGAGCCGCGCTAATAAATTGGCTTGAAGTCTTTTCCGCAGCAGAACGAATAAGAAGCGCATCGGCTTCAGCCTGAGTGATGATTTCCGCAGCCATTTTTTCGGCTTTAGAAATTAGTTTCTTTGCCTGTGAACTTAGTCCGTCCACACTGGGGGTGCTTGCATTTGTTGTTTCTTGCTGGAGCTCATGAAGCTCTTGCGAAACACGGTCCAATTTTTCCCGCAGTTCATCTTGGGTAGTTTTGGAGCTGAGAAGTTCACGGCGAAGCTTTTGAACCAGTTGGTCTACTTCATCGGTGTCATAGCCACGAAGAGCACGTGAAAACGATGTTTCAGTTGACACGTATACCTCCTGAGATGCGTGGCGTTTATCCGGTAAATCCCCTCGGAGAGTCTACCCAAGTATCACCGGGTGTTATGCCCTGTCAGCGAGCTGTCAGTTGTTTTCGGGTATCGTTGAAGGGTTGAGCGTGACGAAGTTGACACACTCTTTTGTGTCACAGTCGTATACCTGCTTAGAGGAGTCTTAATCGTGCGGTTCATTCTTGCCATTGGTGTATTCATCGTGGCAGCGGTTCTTTTAGGCACTGGGATTATTCAAAAGGCTTTCTTCGGCGGACCTGAATTCGTCTCGGTCAGTGCTGAACTCAACACCTCTTCTACCTACGCCGTCATCAGTGGAAAGTCTTTACGGGCTTATGACGGAATCCCGAATGTGATTGTTTCTGGGGCAAAGACAAACTTTGTCGGATACGGTCGCACCGAAGATGTGATGGCGTGGATTGGTCAAGACCGTTACGACGTGATTAGTTTGACAAACGAAAATAGCGAGCTGTCTATCAAAAACGGCCAGCTTCAAGCGCAAACTGATGTTGCTGCCGTCCCTGAAGATCTTCAAGAACAAACCATCGTCAACCCCGCAGGTAGTGACCTGTGGCTAGGGGAAGACTTTGGGGAACGTTCTGCGCTACTTCCCACCAACGCCTCTTCAAGTATGAGCGCCATTATTGCCTCTGATGGTGTTGAGGCTGCACCCGGTGATGTCACGTTGCAGTGGCCGTTGCCTAGCCGTATTCCTTACGCAAATGCCTTTATTCTCGTCGGTGGCGTTCTAGCCCTCGTTGGATTATTGCTGTACCTATGGGCACTTCGACACCTTCGCAACCAAAATGGTCCTCGCCGTGGTGGAGGTGCTCCCAAACCTAAATCGATCAGTATGCCCAAACCGAAGTCGCTGACCTCCGCCGCCCCCAAGGGTCGCAGAGCTTTAGGTCGCGGTTCGTCCTTTATTGCTCTCGGAGTGATTGGTTCTCTGACTCTTGGACTAGCTGGATGTACTCCTCTTCGTCCCACAACAGAAGAACCCACCCCCACTCCGACCTCGACAGACATTGCCACATTGGAAGGTCCAGCACCTGCGGTGACAGAACTTCAGCTTGATCGTATTCTGGCCAAGGTTTCCGCAACTATTACACAAGCAGATACTGAATTGAATTCAGATCTTGCTGGAACTCGTCTTATTGGTCCTGCACTGGAAATGCGCAACGCAAACTATGCCATTCGACGTGCCGATGGTGCGCAACCTGCTCTGCCTGCGCTAGCTCCGGGTCCAGTGACTTTCCTGATGCCTCAAGCCACCGATAGTTGGCCACGCATTGTCTTTACAGTGGTTCAAGATGAAACCGATCCCACCATCCCCACGACGGGAATGGTCTTGGTTCAAAACTCCCCTCGGGAGAACTATCACGTTGAATACATTGTCACCCTCGAGCCCAATGCCTCTGTGCCGACAGTTGCCTCACCTGAAGTTGGTTCTGCATTAGTTCAGTCAGATTCAAAGCTGCTCCTCATTGCCCCTGATCAATTGGCGGAAGCTTATGGTTCTGTCCTTATATCAGGGACAGAAAGCCCGTATTACGGATTGTTTGATTTTGAAACCGATACGTTGGTCACTCAGGTAGGAAAAGACTACAAAGACCAAAAACGTAGTTCTGTTTCTGAGCGGGCTTCTCTTGATTTCACGCAGACACCTGGATCAGGCGAGCCCCTTGCGCTGGCAACACTGGATTCTGGTGCCATTGTCACAGTGAGCTTGAACGAGATCGAGACCGTCAAGCCCACTCAAGCAGGAGCGTCGGTCAGCCCTGAAGGACAGGCCAAGATCCTCAGCGGAATTACCTCCTCAACAACCGGAGTTGAATCCGTCTACGGCATTGAACTGGCCTTCTATGTGCCACCGCTGGGTAGTACCGAGAAAATTCGTTTGCTTGGCTACACACAAGGCCTTATCTCGGCGAGAGGGCTGTAATGAGTTTTCCTGACATTCCTCAGCTCCGTGGAGCGGTTGACCTCAGTGGTCTAGCTAACAAAGCAGCTCAGGCGCAGGTTTCCTCAGCCGGAGGAACACGTAATCCAGGTGAGAACGCTGCTCCCGTAGCTCCTGGAACACCTGTTCCCGTTCCCACCTTGATTTTGGATGGTTCTGACGCGAATTTCACGTCCATCCTGGATCTTTCTCAACAAGTACCTGTGATCGTCGAAATGTGGGCAGAGAACTCACCTGTATGCGATCAACTCACCCAAGTTCTGCGCAATGTGATTCTTGCGGTGAAGGGTCGTCTTGTTCTTGTACGGGTGAATGCAACAGAGAATCCTCAGCTTTCTCAAGCTTTCCAGGTCCAATCTGTCCCCACTGTTGCCGGTGTTCTCGCAGGAAGGCCACTGCCGTTGTTTTCTGGTCTTGCCACCGAGGATGACATTTTGGCCCTTTTTGATCAAGTTTTAGAACTTGCTGCCCAAAACGATGTGGTCGGCGTTGCTGTGGCATCAGAAGATGCTGGTGACGAGTCTGAGATAGCTGCACCAGAGCCTGTTCTTCCTCCTCTGCATCAAGAGGCATACGATGCTGCAGAACGTGCAGATTATCCAGCTGCAATTGCGGCATGGAAAAAAGCTCTTGCTGCAAACCCGGCCGATGCTGCGGCTAAAGCAGGATTAGCTCAGATCACCTTGCTCAACCGCCTGCAAGGCAAAACGATGGCTGACATTCGTGCGGCAGCTGCAGCAATCCCCACGAGCCTCGAAGCTCAGTTGGACGTCGCCGACTTAGATATCTCCGGTGGTCACGTCGAAGATGCGTTCGATCGCCTCCTTGCTGTGTTTCCCCAGGCAACACCTGAGGATAAAGCTGTGATTAGGGAACGACTCCTCGAGCTCTTTGAGGTTGTCGGCCCCACTACGCCAGCAGTCAATGCCGCCAGGGCACGGCTGACTAATTTGCTGTATTAGCCTTCATCCCTAATTCGGTGCGGTGCGCGCAAATTTGTGAAGAGCCTGAAGGGATACGCACTCGAAATAGACTAGTGCGCAACAGCTCTGAGGCTGGGTACCATCAAGCACGGGCGAGAAAGGAGTGTTCAGATGCCGGTTTATCTTGATCATGCTGCCTCGACACCCGTTCGCCAAATTGCCCAGGATGCCTTTACCGACGCCTTAGCTCATGTGGGTAATCCCTCCTCGGTTCATCGTCATGGGCAGCACGCCAAAGACGTAGTGGAATCTGCCAGAGAAGTAGTTGCCAGCATTGTGGGTTGTGAACCAATAGAAGTCATTTTTACCTCTGGTGGAACCGAAGCCATTAATTTGGCCATCGTCGGACTATATCGCCATAGCGCAGAGTTATCGCCACTTAAAAACAGCATTATTGTTCCAGAAGCCGAACACCATGCAACCCAGGACACCGTGCAGTGGTTAGAAACACACGACGGAGCGCAGCCAAGGTGGATCCCTGTCGATCACCACGGTCGCATCGAGATTCCCATGTTAGAAAAAACACTCTCTTTGCATGCATCCGAAACCGCAGTGATGACTGCCATATGGGCAAATAATGAGGTAGGAACTATCCAGCCTGTACACCGCATCGCAGAACTTGCAGCAGAACACTCGCTACCTCTTCACATTGATGCCGTCGCGGCGTGTGGGCATGAGCAGATTAATTTTGCCCAGCTGCGTTCCGCCACAGGTGCACAGAAAGATTCTGGACTTGTCGCGCTCAGTATTTCTGGGCATAAATTTGGTGCCGTCCCAGGAGTCGGCGCACTGATTGTGTCCCGCCACGCCCAATTACTTCCCTTGATTCATGGGGGAGGCCAACAACGCGGTCTGCGCAGTGGCACGATGGATGCCCCCGCCGTTGCTTCCCTAGCCGCAGCTCTTACGCAAACATATGAATGCCGTGACGCAGAAGAACAACGTCTGAGAGCGTTACGGGATAAAACTATTGCGGGT